>PWOG01000084.1 GCA_003557565.1 Desulfobulbaceae bacterium | reverse complement strand
GGTAGCCGCCAAGCAGGGGCCGCAGCTGTTCCAGATCCCTCTGGCGCCGGGGATAATCATCGGGATAGAGGCGCTGGAAAATCGGCTGGTAATAAGCCAGCACCAGTTCCAGCAGGGTCAGCGGCGCCGGCCCGGTGGCCTGGAGGTCCTCCAGCAGTTCCCGCAACTTCCCCAGCCCCTCCCGCCAGCCCTTGGCGGCGGGATAATCGGCCAGCACCCGGAGATGGCCGGCCAAGGGTTCTTTCTCTTGCCCGGACCCGTCGTCATCCGCCGGATCCCCGACGGGAGAGGGAAAGCGGTCAATGATATTGCCGGCGGTTTTGGGGCCGATTTTATCGATCAGCAGCAGGATCCGATGCCAGGAAAGGCGGTCGGAGGGGTTGCACAGCACCCGGAAATGGGCCAGCACGTCCTTGATGTGGGCCGACTCGGTGAGCTTGAGGCCGCCGCGCTTTTCAAAGGGAATGCCGTGGGCGGTCAGTTCCAGCTCCAGTTTATAGGAATGAAAGCCGGACCGGAAAAGCACGGCGATCTCCTCTTCGGCCAGGCCCTCGGCCTGCAGCCGGCGAATCTTTTCCACCACGAAACGGGCCTGGGCGCCTTCGTTGCGGGCGGCATAGAACACCGGCCGGCCGCCGCCGGCCAACTGACTAAATAGCTCCTTGCGGTACTGCTGCGGGGCCGGGGAGATGATGGCGTTGCTCACCTGGAGAATCTGGGGGGTGGAGCGGTAATTCTCCTCCAGCCGGATCACCCGGGTGCCGGGAAATTGGTTGGGAAACTCCATGATATTGCGAAAATCCGCCCCCCGGAAACTGTAGATCGACTGGGCGTCATCCCCCACCGCCATCACGTTGTTGGCGGGGGCGGCCATGAGGCGGACGATTTCGGCCTGAACCGGATTGGTGTCCTGGTACTCGTCCACCAGCAGCACCTGGTAGCGCCTGGCCAGTTCCTCGCGGACCTCGGGGTTTTCCCGCAGTAGCCGACGCCAGTTCACCAGCAGGTCATCGTAGTCCATCAGGCCGTGGGTGATCTTGAACCGGTGGTAGTGCTCGGCAATGGCCAGGATGTCATCAAGAAACTCCAGCAGGTGCTGGTACTGGGATTCCACCAGGTCGGTGATGGTGGTCTCGGTGTTCACCGCCTTGCTGAAAACACTGAGCAGCATCCGGCGGGTGGGAAAACGCCGGCCGGCTCCGCCCAGGCCCAGGGAGGACTTGAGCAGGTTGATAATGCCCTCGGCATCGCCCTGGTCGAGGATGCTGAAATTGGGCTGGTAGCCGACATGGACGGCGTAACGGCGCAGGATCAGGTTGGCGGTGGCATGAAACGTGCCGCCGGTCACCCGCCGGCAGGAGGAGTCGGCCAGCAGCATTCCGGCCCGGGCGATCATTTCCTGGGCGGCCTTGCGGGTAAAGGTGAGCAGCAGCAGGTTTTCCGGGGAGATTCCCCGCTGAACCAGGCAGGCCAGGCGGTGTACCAGGGTCCGGGTCTTGCCGCTGCCAGCCCCGGCAATCACCAGAATCGGACCATCGGGAGCGCAGACCGCTTCCTGTTGGGCCGGGTTCAAGCCGGCGGCCGCTTCGGGGGCGGTTTGCGTCATTGCTATTGCGGAGTCTTGGGATGTAAACAGGGATCGCTGCATGGGCGCTGAATGTAACACACAACCCGGTACGGGCGGAGAAAAAAGTTGAACTTCTTTGTGTCGCTGCTAGAATGCGCCGATGTGTACCGTCAGCTTAACCAAATCACAGGGATTACCGTAAGCGGTCAAGGGGTGGGCGCAGGTTGCGGCCCACCCGGCGGCAATGCCTGCATCGGTAAGCGAGCCGGCCCGATCGCCGCCATCGGGCGATGCACCATGATCGCTTAGCAGCCAACAGGGTGCTTCCTGCCCCCCGACAACCACGAGCACGCGGAGCAACCATTATGAATCAAGAAGCCGTCAAGCAACTGTTCACCGAAGAGAAACTGGCCGAACTCATGCCCCCGGGCCGGGCCGACGAGTTTTTCGAAGCCCTGCTGGGCGACGCTGACGAAGGGTCCTACGACATCAAACTGAACTTCCAGGATTTCGACCCCGGCGAGAAAACTCTGCAAATGGCCCTGGAACTCCATGAACGTCCCGGCAAATGCCTGGCCTGCAACCTGACCTACGGCCTGCCCGAGGTGTTTTCCCGGCACCCCATCATCAACGTCAACGGCCTGGTGGCGGATATCGACCAGCTGCTGGGTGATCAGGCCAGCTGCCAGGAATGGCGCCTGGGCGCCACCCGGCAGGTCTCCAAATCACTGCACGTGATTCCGCTGATCATCAAGCTCAGCTGAAGCTGAACAACCAAGCCTGCTTCAGGTCGGCTTCAGATTGGTGAAAAAACGCCCCACTTCCGAAGGGTGATGGGCATCGGAGCCGGGGGTCAGGGTCAGGTCATAGGCGGCGGCCCGGGCCAGCAGCCCGGGGGCGGGATAGGCCTGGCCGCGCCGGTGATCAAATCCCGAGGTGTTGATCTCAAGCTCCATACCCCTGGCGGCCATGGCGGCAAAGATCCGGTCAATGGCCGGGTGGCTCACTTGCTCCGCCAGGGCTGAAGCGATTTGCGGATGATGGCGCAGGACCGCGTCAAGATGACAGAGCACAGTCCCCGGCAGCTGCTCCACCGCTTCGGCCAGCAAGCTGAAATAGTCGGCCACGGCGGCGGTCACTCCGTAAGAACTGAACACCTCCAGGGTCCGTTGGTTACGGCTCAAAAGGTTATAGTGCCGGCCGGATATTTCCAGAAAATGACAGGAAAGGCCCACCCGATCCCAGTCGTGGGCGGCCAGAAAATCCCGGGTGGCCTCGAGTTCCCGGGGATTGTACCCCACTTCCACCCCCAGGCCGATTTCGATGGTGCCGGCATAGCGCTGGCGCAGTCGCTCCCCTTCCCGGATGTAGCTCTCAAAATCATCCGGGGTCAGCCAGGTGCGGCGGGGGGTGTTGATCCCGGCCTCGAAATGTTCCAGAAACACCAGTCCGCTGAGGCCCTGCTGCAGGGCCGCCTGCACGTACTCCTCCATGGTCCCCGCCGCATGCTGGCAGAGAGCGGTATGGACATGGCCGTCGCGGGATAGATCAAGCATGGGAAATAAAGGAACCGGCGGCCGGCCCGGAGTGGGGCCGACCGCGCCAGGACGGGTTGAAATCAGGCATTGCCCCGGGGGAAGAAATGGACATTGCCGTCAACATCCGAGGTATCGCAGATTTTACCCAACCCCAGTTCATAAAAATGATCGAAACTCTCAATGGGCACCGAAAAACTCTCGCCATCGGGCATATGATAAACTACGGCTCGAACCTTGGACAGGTCGATGGTGCTGGCAGCAACGTTATGCATATCGCAAACCTCAGGGTTCATGTTCAACTTTGGAATCGCTTCAAACACTTTGCATAATAATCACTGTGACAACTTTAGCAAGCCCGATGCGCCGGCATAATCGTCACAGCAGCCAAAAGCGCCCTCTAGCGCATACTTGCAATGCAAGAGCATTGACGGTTGGGCTAAAAGGTAAGCGGTCCTTGCCGCCGCTGCCTCAGTAATTGCTCCTGACCAGCACCTCGCGTGGCTTTGCGCCGTCGGCGGGACCGATGATCCCCTCCTTTTCCATGGTTTCGATCATCCGGGCGGCCCGGTTGTAACCCACCCGCAGACGACGCTGGACCATGGAGATTGAGGCCTGACCGGTCTCGGTGACCAGGGCCACGGCCCGATCATAATGTTCGTCGGCGGTGCCGTCTTCCTCGTCGCCATCTCCCCCTTCTGCCGCTTCCTCGGCGATCTTCAGAACCGAGGGGTCGTATTCCGCGGAGCCTTGCGACTTAGCAAACTCGATTACCCGCTGGGTCTCCTTCTCGGAGATATAGGCCCCGTGAATCCGCTGCAGCTTGGAAGCGCCCGGCGGCAAAAAGAGCATGTCGCCGGCCCCCAGCAGGTGTTCGGCCCCACCGGTATCGAGAATGGTCCGGGAATCCACCTTGGAGGAGACCTTGAAGGACATCCGGGTGGGGAAGTTGGCCTTGATCAGGCCGGTCAGGACATCCACCGAGGGACGCTGGGTGGCAAGGATCAGGTGCATCCCGGCGGCCCGGGCCATCTGGGCCAGGCGGGCCACGGCGTCTTCCACCTCGCGGGAGGAAACCATCATCAGGTCGGCCAGCTCGTCGATAATGATGACGATCAGGGGCAGTTTCTCCTCGGCCTCCTGGTTATAGCCGGCCAGGCTCTTGACCCGGGCCTCCTCCATCAGCTGGTAGCGCCGTTCCATCTCCCGCACCGCCCACTGCAGGGCGCGACTGGCCAGCTTGGGATCCACCACCACCGGATGAAGCAGGTGGGGAAT
>PWOG01000038.1 GCA_003557565.1 Desulfobulbaceae bacterium | reverse complement strand
GCATGGCACTGGCCATCCTGCAGATGGGCTGAGCTGGAGATCGGTGCCAGAGAGGGGCGGTTGAGCCGGGGGGCTCCAGCCGTGGTGCCATGCCGCACACAATCATAATTTCCAGGGTGTATGGCTATTTCAGGCTTACCCCGCCTCGGGGGCCGGTAACGCCATCGTCATACCACTTGATCTCCACCTCCAGGCAATGCTCGATGCCGCGGCTTTTCTGTTCGTCTTCCACTTCGACTTCCAGTTGCAGGTCGGCGGGCAGGGTCAGGGGCAGCTCTTGCTGGCCGCTTTGCAGGGGGACATTGCCGGATTCCACCTTGTCGGCCAGCTGACGCAGAAAGGCGGCAACCTGATCGCGGCCCATTACTTCCTTGCTTTTAAACAGCACAACTTCTCTTTCCATAATCTGCTCCTCCCGATTTTGGGTAATTAATCGTCATGACCCGGCGGGTGCCGAGTACACACAGGTTATTTTCGGAACGCGCCATAAAGCAGCGGTGTTGTTTAGGTTAAGTTATTACCGCCCGGAATATTTTTCAAGTAGTAGTGGCTGGGGTGTTGCCGGTCAGGTCCATTCCCGCCCCGGGCAGGTTGCGCTCCAGGGTCATATAGAGAGTGGGGACCAGCACCAGGGTGATGAAGGTGGAAAAAAGTACCCCGAAGCCCAGGCTGATGGCCATGGGGATCAGAAACTGGGCCTGAACGCTGGTTTCCAGGATCATGGGAAACAGGCCAAAAAAGGTGGTCAGCGAGGTCAGCAGAATCGGCCGGAAGCGCCGGCGGCCGGCGTCGATCACCGCCTCCCGGGCGGGGCTGCCTTCCTGGCGGTTGCGGTTGATCCGGTCGATCAGCAGCAGGGAGTTGTTGACCACCACCCCGGAAAGGGCGACAATCCCGAACATGCTCAGGATGCTCAAGTTAAAGCCCAGCAGCAGATGGCCCAGCAGGGCGCCGACGATCCCGAAGGGGATGGCGACCATGATCAGCACCGGCTGGCCGAAGCTGCGCAGGGGAATGGCCAGCAGGGCATAGATGCCGAACAAAGCCAGGATGAAGCCCTGGCCCATGCTCCCCATGGACTCGCGCCGCTCCTTTTCCTCCCCTTCCAGGTCATAGCTCAGGCCGGGAAAATCGATCATCAGTTCCGCCAGGGTGCTCCTTTGCAGGGCAGCCAGGATTTCCTCGGCGTTGGCCCGGCGTTCGTCGACGCTGGCGGTGACATTGATCACCCGTTTGCGATCGCTGCGGTTGATGGCGGAATACCCCCGGCCGTCGATGATCTCGGCTGCCTGCAGCAGCGGAACATCACCGTCGTCCGGGGTGCGGATGGTCATCAGCTCCAGATCCCGGACACAGCGCCGCTGTTGTTCGGGATAGCGGACCATCACCTTGACCTCGTTGCGCCCCCGTTGCAGACGCAGGGCCTCGGCCCCGAAAAAGGCGCTGCGGACCTGGCGGCCCAGATCCTGCTCGGTTATCCCCAGGCTGCGGGCCTCGGGCTTGAGGCGCAGGCTCAGCTCCCTTTTGCCTTCGGGGAAATTGTCGGCGATATCGTCCACGCCCGGATACTGGGCCAGCTCATCCTGCAGGCGGTCACGGACGGCCACCAAGGTGTCGAAGTCGTCGTGGGACAGTTGAACATCGATATGATCCCCGAAACGGACCATGTCGGTGGTGAAGGTCAGGGAGCGGACCCCGGGAATCTCCCCCACCAGTTCGCGCCAGCGGGAGGCCACTTCGCCGGCCGGTACCTGGCGGATCTCCAGGGGTTCCAGAAAGAGGGTGGTGGTGGCCAGGTGGGTGCCCCGGTCGCCCCCGCCGCCGCCGGGGCCGCCCTGGTCAGCGGTGCCGCCGATCCGCGAATAGATATGGCGCAGGATGCTGCGTTCATCCGGGCGCCGGTCGTCGAATTCGGCCACGGCCCGTTGGGCCTGCTCCACCAGGTGGGCCTCCACTCGGGCGGTTTCCTCCACCAGGGTGCCCTGGGGCATTTCCAGTTCCACCCGGATGGTGTCACCTTCCACTTCGGGCATGAACCGGAACTGGATCATCCCGCCGCCCACCAGGCCCGCCATCAGCATCAGCATGGCCAGGGCGGCGGCCAGGGTCAGGCCGCGATAGCGCAGGCAAAAATCCAGGGTGTGCCGGTACGGCCCGTCGATGAGCCATTGCAGCAGCTCATTGACCCGCCGGTGCAGCTTCTTGATCTTGCCCACCGGTCCCGGGCTCGAGGTGGCGGCGGCGGTTTCCCGGCGGCCCAGCAGGGCGGGCAGCCCGAACAGGGAGACCGCCAGGGAGACCATGAGGATGCTGATCACCACCAGGGGGATGGAATAGATGAACTTGCCCATGGTGCCGGTGATGAAAAGCAGGGGCAGAAAGGCCGCCACCGTGGTCAGCACCGAAAAGACCACCGGCACCGCCACTTCCCAGGTGCCCTCCACCGCCGCCTGGATTCTTTCCTTGCCCCGGCTCCGGTGTTCATGAATGCTTTCGCCCACCACCACCGAGTTGTCCACCACGATCCCCAGGGCCATGATGAAGGCAAACAGCGACATCATGTTGATGGAGACATCGACGCTGGGCAGAAACAGCAGCGCCCCCAGAAAAGACACCGGCAGGCCCAGCATGATCCACAAAGACAGTTTCAGCTCCAGAAACAGGCTCAGGATGACAAAGACCAGTATCAAACCGATGGCCGCGTTTTTCAGCAGCAGATTAAAACGGCTTTGCAGCACCTCGGAGTTGTCGTTCCACAGGGCCAGATCGATCACCGGCTCCGCGGTGTCAACCTCGCGCTGCTGGACATAGTCGAGGACGATAGCGGCGATTTCGGTGGGTTTCTGGTCGCCCACCCGGAACACCTGGACCATGGCGGCGGGCTGGCCATTGAAGCGGCTGATCAGGTCGATGTCTTCAAAGTCGTCGTGGATCGTGGCAATGTCGCCCAGGCGCAGGAGGGTGCCGTCGGCTTCGGCTTGGACCACCACGTCTTCATACTCCAGGCCGGTGTAGCGCCGTTCCTTGGTACGCAGGAGAATCTCGCCGCCTTCGGTTTTGATCACCCCGCCGGGAATATCCTGGGAGGCGCGCCGCACCGTGTCCGCCACCCCTTCCAGGGTGAGGCGGTGGCGGCGCAGCATCTCCTCGTCGATTTCAATGGAAATCTCATAGGGGCGGACCCCGGTCAGTTCGACCTGGGTAATGCCGTCGCGGTCCAACAGATCGTCGCGGATGGTTTCCGCCCACTGGCGCAGGGACCGCTCGGAGGTGGGGCCGTAGGCCACCACCGAAATCACCTCGTTTCTGATCAGGGCCTTGCTGACCACCGGCCGTTCGGCGTCATCGGGGAAGGTGGTGATCCGGTCCACTTCGCTTTTGATGTCCTGCAAAACCCGGTCGCCATCGGCGCCGGTTTCGATGATGGCGTTGACGGTGGCGATGCCTTCGGCGGCGGTGGACCTGATCTCCCGGATGCCGTCGACGCCGTCGATGCCCTCTTCGACTTGGAGGACGATGCCCTCTTCGACCTCCTCGGGGCTGGCGCCGGGATAACTGACGGTGACCGTCACCCGGTCCAGGGTGATCTCGGGAAAGACCTCCTGTTTGATGGTAAAGGCCATGACCAGGCCACCCAGAGCAAAGAAAAGCATCAGCAGGGTGGCGGCCACGTGGTTATGGGCCATCCATTTGATATGCTGGTTCATGGGGTGTCGGCCATGGGTTCAGGGTCTTGCTCGGCTGCCGGCCCGGGCAAGTCCTGGGCGGCGTGGTCGTTGTCGATCCGCAGCAGCATGCCCTCCACCGCTCCGGCCACCTCGGTGAGCACCACCCGGTCGCCGGCGGTCAGGCCCTGGTCGATGATGACGATCCGCCGGTCCCGGCGGATGATATTTACCGGCTGCGGCTGCAGGCGCTGATCTTCATCCACCAGCCAGACCAGGTCGCCGTTGCGGATGGCCCGGCGGGGCAGCACGAAGACCTCCTCCAGCTGCTTGCCGGTGAGTTCAACACCGACAAACATGCCCGGCAGCAGCGAAGCGGCAGTGGGCAGGGCGATTTCCTGCAAGCCGTAGGGGTCATCGACGGCGACCACCAGCTGGATCATCCGCCCCGGGCTGGCCACCTCGCCCAGGGTCCGGCGCAGCACCCCCGACCACTGGTAATCCCGGCCCTCGGCGGTAAAGGTTACCCGGGCCGGGGAGCCGTCCTCATCTGCTTCCCGGCGGGGCAGGTCCAGCCAGGGCAGCTCGGCCTGGGGCACGGGGACCACGATTTCCGCCTGGTCGGTGCCGGTGAGGGTGGCGACGTCGCTGCCCGCCGGGATGTATTGCCCCATCTCCAGGTGCCGCTGCCGGATACGACCGTTGAAGGGGGCATGCACCGAGATGCG
>PWOG01000315.1 GCA_003557565.1 Desulfobulbaceae bacterium | reverse complement strand
TCACGCTGATCTTAGGGTTGGCCAGAACATCGGCGGAGCCTTGGCTCTCGATGGCGTCCAGCAGCAGTTGAAAGGGATTGGGACCTACAGCGACCTCGGTCAGTCCGCTGCCCCTGTATCCTCGGTCGTCACCACGGGGATAAATTATTCCATCCGGGCCGAACATTTCAAAATCCAGGTGCTTGCCGCTCAACACCCCGCGCCAGTCGATTCCGGTTTTGGACTGTTCATCCAGACTTACTTCGACAATCTTGGCCTCAATGGAGATCTGCCGGAACAGTCGGCTTTTCAGGTTATCGATGTATTCCTCGACTTTCTCAACCAGGGGGCGGGGAGCCGTGACCGTAATCAGGCCGATGGGCTTGTCGATGGAGTAGTAGCCCTTGGCGCCCTGGACATCGCGACGACGGGTGGTTGTCACCTCGCCGTTGGTTCCCTCGGCCGGCCTGGTCTGCACGGTTTCATCCCAGATCTCCAGTATCTGATCCAGGTTCACGCGGATATTTTCCCACACATCAAACTCGTTGCCTTCGCTGGTGAGTTTGATGTTGCCCGTAAGGGAGCCGCCGGCGCCATCCAGGGCGCCGGCCCCCAGAACGTCGCCGCCGACCCCGGTATCGTAGGTAGAGGCCATGAAAGGCATGGCCACGTGAAAGGCCCTGGTTTCCTGGAACCTGATCACGATGGTGTTGCGCTCCACCTCGTGGAAGTAGTCTACCTGGCGAAGCAAGCTTCTGATGGCCTCAAAAAAATCATCCTCGGCCCTGATATCCACGTCCACAGGAATATTTCGGTCTACATCGCTGGCCCAGCTGACATTCATCCCTTTCAAGGAAGCCAGCTTTCTCATAATCTCCCGCAGGGGGACCGGATCGGCGGCGGTGGTTATATCGGCGCCCACAGGTACACTGACATCCGCCTCATCGCCCAGCCCCAACTGTTGCGATATATCGTGCTCCTGCAGGGCATAGGTGGGCCGCTGATAGCGCAGCGGCAGGTTGCCGGCATGTCGGGCCGGTTCGGCAACCGCCGGCTCCGGCTCCGCCTCGACGGCGGCGTCTCTTGATCTGTCCTGAGGATCCGACGCGACAGGTGCGCAAGCGGCCAGACCTACGGACAGGGCGATTACTCCCAAAAAGGTCGCCAGTGATCTTGTTTCTTGCATGACTTTTCTCCTCTACTCTCCTGTGGCGTCTATGCGATGCTGGATATATTCTTCCAGGTCTTGCGGCAGGTCGTAACCCGATAACAGAATAGCTCGATACTGCTCCATGGCCTGTTGCGAGTCGTCGATACGCTCGAACAGCCTGGCTTTGGCAATCATGGTTTCCAGGCTGTCGCCGAAAAGTTTGTTATGCCTTTTCAGCAAGGCCAGGGCACCTTTAGGGCTGTCGTGTTCTTCAGCAAATGCCGCATAGCTGACCAGGGCTTCGGCCGCCGGCTGAGGTCGGCTGATGGACAAATCAAAATATTCCTTGGCATCCGCGCTGCGCTGCATGTTGGCGGAGGCAATGGCGGCGATCAGGGCGATTCGGTCATTGTTGCCTTCGTGGCGCAGCGCCAGGCGGGCAAAATGATGAGCCCGGGAGTTGTTGCCCATGTGAGCCAGGTAAATGGTGGCTACTCGCTCGGCCAGGCGGACGTTGTCCGGCCACTGGTTCAACGCCTTTTCGTAGAGGTTCAGGGCCGCCGCAAGGTTGCCCCTGGCATCCTGTTCCGAGGCCTGCTTAATCAATTCACGGGCCTGAACCCTCTCGGGCTGATGTTCCAGGCGCTGCCGGACTTCAATTTGCGGACCTTGATCGGCTCTGACCTGAAGCCGGTCTGCAGGTCTTTCCGGCCACTCAAATTCCCTGTCGCCAGGAGAAATCACCATGGTGTTGTGACGCTCCTCCATTTGCAGATCCTTGAGATTAAGGATGATCTCCAGGGCAAAATCCCACGGCACATCTTTCAGCGTCAGGGTCAGATCGCCACTCACCGCTTCGTCCACCACCACATTGCGTTGGGTGGCTTCGCCGAAGAAGCGGAAGACGTTGTGCAGGTCGGTTTTGAAAAACTCAACGTTGACGTTGATTTGATGATCGTCAATACCGAACGGGTCGACAAGAGTGTCCTCCACTTCTTCTTCGGGTTCGGGTTCAGGATCGCTTAAAATGTCGGCGTCATCCGTCGAGGGTTCGAGTTCGATGGTCTGGCGCGGACCGGTATGTACCTCCAGGGGAGGGATGCGGGGGACCACCGGTTCGCCCAGTTCAAGGGGCGAGGATCGCTTTTGCAGATCCTCGAGGATGGCGGCATGATCCTCCACCGGTTCATCGGCGGGCGGCGGCTGTTTGGCCGGGTCGCCGGGCCTGGTCTTGCCGGCTCTGTATTCCCGGGGCGGGGTGGCCAGGGTCAGCAGGATATCATTGTTATCGGCGGCGGTACGATATTGCAGGGGGGTGGTGAGCACCACCTCCACGCGGACGATGTTTTGCCGATCCTCGGGGGTGGCGCCGCGGATCTCTTCCACCACGTCCGTCGGCCCGGGCAAGGAGACACCGTCGGCCAGTTCAGCATCGGCGATGTCAATAATCACCCGGGGCGGGGCAAAAAGCTGATAGCTGGTGAAGGTGGGGGCCGTGTCGCCGGAAATTCGCAGCAGCATGGCGTCGTCCTTTTGCTCCAGGCTGATGCCGTCAATCAGGTAGTCGGGGGCAGGGGCGGCGACCGCTTGACTGGCGCCGGTCAACCCGCCCATGGTAAACATAAGCATGATCGCCGCGATATATCGGGGGATGGGGTTCATCACTTTCAATCTCCCTCCTGGGTTAGGATCATTTCTATGGTGCGATATTCCGTTTCGCCCGTGGGGGAAACCGTCGGCTCCCGGATGATGACCCGGCCGGGAGTTATGCGGTCCACCTGGCCCCGGCGGCCGATGTAGTCGCCGGGACGGATGAAATGGCCACGACCGGTGGAGTCTTCGGCCATGGCCATGTTTTCCCGATCACTCACATAGATGGCGGTCAGGGTCAATTGTCCGGGCTCGAAACGGCGTAGCCCGGCCAGCACTTCCTCTTCTGCATCGTCGTCGGCTGCGGCCCGAGAGGGGGTGCGGGTAACCTCGATAAATGGCATGAAGGGGTCGGGGCGTCCCGTCAGGCGATAGAAAAAACTGATATCCAGTTCCGGCTGCATTTCGCCCAAAGGCAGGTGCGATGTCTCCAGGAATTCCGGCAGGGCCTCCGGGGAGTCGTCAAGCAGATCCTCGAAAGCGTTTTCCGGAGAAGATTCACCCCTCGGCGCGGCATCGTCATCGGCGCTCCAGCCTGGTACGGGTGAGCCCAAAAGTAGGAACAGGGCCAGGGCACCGATGTAAATTATCTGTTTTGCAGGTTCGCGCATGATCTTCCATCGCCTCCACGAGTGGTCCGGGGCGGTTTATTCTGCCGGTTCGACGAAGCGGTAAGTCAGCAGGCTGATGTTGGTGTTCAGGTACATACTGTTGCCCGTTCGGCTCGGTGAGCCCATGTTCAAGTCCTCCACCGTGACAATCCGTGGCAGTTTACTCACCCGGTCCAGAAAGACCCCCACATTATGGTATGGCCCACGAACCGTGATATTAATTGGGATTTCGGCGTAAAATTCCTTCCGGCTTTCGTTTTGCGGCCTGAACAGTCTGAATTCCAGTCCTGAGTTGGTGCCCAGGTTGGAAATACTGGTCAGCAGCAGCGGAATCTCTTTTTCTTCCGGCAGAAACTCGGAGAGCTCCTTAAGCTTTTGTTGTGCTTGCTCCATTTCCGCCCGGTGCTGGTCGATTTCGCTGGCCACCGCCGCCAGCCGGGAGATTTCTGATTCCAGCCGCTGGATACTGTTTCTTGACTGCTCCATCTCGTCGGCCTTGGGCATGAACACCAGGAAGATAAAGACCAGCACGGGAACGGCCCAGGCGCCGAGAAAGATAAGAAGCTTGTGGATACTGGTGAGGTTTCCGGTCTTGTCCTGCAGAAACTCATCCAGTTTTTTGCGCATCATTTTAAGCTTGGGGTTCATTCCTTATTCCTCCTCCGTCTCTTGCGGGGGCGGGGTGATCCGGAGAACCAGAGAAAAGGAGTTGAGGCTCTGGCCTTCCATCTCGGTCCGCGAGGAACTGGTTAGATCGGCGCTGCCGAAAAAGGGAGAGCCCTCCAGGGCCTGCATGTACTGCGCGATAGTAGGGTTGTCCAGGCCGACGCCGGCCAGATTGACGGTATTGTCGGCGATGCGCAAAGAGTTTAGCCACATCCGCGAACTCGGAGTAAGGTTGCTGATTTCGTCCAGGATCCGCACGGTCAGTTGGGCGTCGACCTGCAGCTGTTCGATGGTGTCGATCTTGACCTCGATCTCTTCCCGGCTTCTTTTCAACTCATTGATTTCCCGCTGAATGGCGGTATAGGTGGCCTTTTCATCCTCGAGATCCTTTATCTGTGCCTCCAGTTTGGCGGCCCGGCCGCTAATGACCAGGCTTACCAGGGCCAGAATTACCAGCACGACCACAATGGAGCCGACAAACATAAAAAATTCCCGGCGCCGGGCCAGCCGTTGCTTGATTTCCTTGATCGGCAGCAGGTTGATCTTAATCATGGCCTTACCTTAAAGCTCCCCGGAACGGGTGGCCAAACCGAAGGCCTGGCCCATCTCGGGGGCAATGGCCTGCACGTAGGCGGGATCAATTTTTTTCTTGTTGTATTCAACCGTGGCAAATGGATTGAATACCGAGCAGGGAACGTCGCACTGGCGGCCGAGATAATCGTCCAGGCCGCTCAGCCTTGAGCCTCCGCCGCTGAGGACGATCCGGCTGATGGGCTGGTCTTCGTTGGTGGTCAGGTAGAAGGCGATGGCCCGGGTGATCTCCTCGCTCCAATTCCGGCAGGTGTTAAGCACCACGTCCGCGGCCTTTTGCTGTATATCTTCTGATTCCGGTGGAGCCATCCCGATCTTGAGCGCTTCCGCTTCCTCGAAGGAAATCCCCAGACTCTGTTGCAGCTGGCTGGTCAGGTCTCTTCCGCCCAGCATCACGTCCCTGGTCAGGGCCGAATAGCCGCCGCTGATCAGGTTGATATTCATCTTGCCGGCGCCGATATCCACCAGCGCCACGTTTTCCGGCTGATTCGCGGCGGCATCGTAGGCGTTTTCAAGGGCGAAGGCGTCCACATCCACCACCACCGGTTGCAGGTCCAGGTCGTCCAGCAGCTCGATGTAGCCATTGACCAAGTCTTTTTTGGCCGCCACCATCATGATTTCGCTGTGGTCATCACCCTCCTGGCTGGTTTCCAGATCCTGAAAATCCAGGTAAACATCGTCGATATCGAAGGGGATATACTGTTCGGCCTCCTCGATGAGATGCTTTTCCACTTCTTCGGCGGTCATTTTTGGAAGGTTGATCTTTTTAACGATCACCGAATAGCCGGAAACGGAGATGGCCACGTTGCGGTTTTTGCTTTTTAGGTTGGCCAGCAGCGGGGTCAGGACCTTGCCCACGGCGTCGGGATCCACCAGGGCGCCGTCTTCGATGGCATCCGGCGGCATCAGGGCGCTGCCCATGGTAAGCAACTGGTAGCCTTTGCGGGTCCGTTGCAGTTCACAGGCCTTGACGGCGTGGGAGCCGATATCCAGCCCCAGGGCCAAAGGTCCTCCGCCGGCCGGGCCGGGACGTGTCAGGCGTCCGAGTGAGGGCAGGCTTATGTTGAAGCGCGGCAGGGCTAGGTTCATTGCTGGTCAGTACCAAACTAGTAATTGCGGTGAAAGTGTAATATTCCTTTTCCCGTCGGTGACTTCCGGCACGTTTATCCTTCATGTCACCACAATCTTTAGGCCATAAAAGGGACTTGATGTCAAGAATAAAGCACTAACAGCGGTGGATGGTGGCTTTTTTTCCGGGGCGGCGTTCGGGTTATACCTCGCTTAATTGTTATACTATGGTTCATGAAAGTGACCTGATCTCAACATTAAAGCAGGATCGAGGGCGAGCGGTTGCTTGTCTTTTTCCCCTCTTTACGGTATAACAGCGGAGAATCATCATTGGCGCTCCGCAAAGCCGTTTTTTGGGGGGGGAGCTTGCGGCACTCCGTGACCACTTAACAAGACAAACCCTGTGACTTGGTTAGCTTCGGGTTTATCCCGGTCCGCAGTAAATAATCGAAGAGCTGGAGGAAAGAGTTTGGCTGGTAAAAACCGGGAGTCTGCACGGAAATCGGTTTTCCGTGAATATGCCGAGGCCATCATTGTCGCCCTTATCCTGGCCCTGATTATTCGCACCTTTGTGGTGCAGGCCTTCAAGATTCCCTCAAGTTCCATGGAGCCCACCCTGGAAGTTGGTGATCATCTGCTGGTCAGCAAGTTCATTTACGGGGTGCGCAACCCGTTCACCGGCGAGGTGTGGATCGATATCCGGGATCCCCGGCGTTATGATGTGGTTGTTTTTCGCTATCCGAGGGATCCCAGGCAGGATTACATCAAGCGGGTCATCGGCCTGCCCGGGGAGACCGTGGAAATTCGCGACAAAACGGTTTATATCGACGGCCGGCGAGTGGATGATCCCCGGGCGGTGTTTCGTGATGATGAAATCCTGCCGCCATCGCGCCAGCCCCGGGATAATTTCGGGCCGATGACGGTGGGGCCCGACGAGCTTTTCGTCATGGGCGATAACCGGGACAACAGTCACGACAGCCGTTACTGGGGCATGGTGGATCAAGGGGATCTGCGGGGAAAGGCCTTTATCCTCTACTGGTCGTGGGATCAGGAGGAGCTCGGGGTGCGCTGGAACCGGCTGGGACAGAGGATCGAGTGATCATGAGCGCTGAGTACATCTTCCCGCACCGGCATATCCTGGGACTGGCCGAAATGGCCGACGTCGATATCGATTTCATTCTTAAGACCGCCGAGAGCTTCAAGGAGATTTCCCAGCGTTCGATCAAAAAGGTCCCGACCCTGCGGGGCAAGACGGTGATTAATCTCTTTTTGGAGCCCTCTACCCGTACCCGCCTTTCCTTCGAGGTGGCGGCCAAACGGATGAGCGCCGACACCTTCAATATCTCCGGGGCCGGCAGCAGCGCGGCCAAGGGCGAGACCATGGTGGACACGGCCCGCAATCTGGCGGCCATGAACCCTGACTGCATCATCATCCGCCACTCCTGTTCCGGCTCCCCCGGCCTGCTGGCCCGGCATATTCCGGCCCCGGTGATCAACGCCGGGGACGGAACCCATGAGCATCCCAGCCAGGCCCTGCTGGACCTGATGACGGTGCGGGAACACAAGGGTCGGCTCGCGGGACTGAAAGTGGCGATCATCGGTGATATCACCCACAGCCGGGTGGCGCATTCCAATATCATCGGCTTCAGCAGAATGGGGGCCCGGGTTCGGGTGGCCGGGCCAGCCACCCTGATGCCCCCCGGCATAGCCGCCATGGGCGCGGAATGCTGTTCGTCGGTGCAAGAGGCGGTGAGCGGGGCCGATGTGGTCATGGCCCTGCGGGTCCAGAAGGAGCGTCAGCGCGACCCCCTGCTGCCATCTTTGCGGGAATACGCCATCTTTTACGGGATCACCCCGGAGGTCATGGCCCATGCCCGTCCCGATGCCATCATCATGCATCCGGGGCCCATCAACCGCGGGGTGGAGCTTGACCCTGCCCTGGCCGACGGCCCTCACTCGGTGATTCTGGACCAGGTGACCAACGGGGTGGCGGTGCGAATGGCGCTGCTGTATCTGATAATGGGCGGTGAATAGGTGAAAAGGTGCAGCAGTGTCCCAGCTTGCGGCGATCAGCCCGGCTCACGTGCAGGAGCACGCATTGCCGGTCCGCTTGCCGCAATCTGGGACACTGCTTCACGTTTTCCGGGCTGGAAGTGAGGGTTGGTGTTTTGGGGGGTGGTTTGGATGAATAATTATTCTGGTGGTGGCATGTCTGTGGACTCGTCGATTTTGCTGGAAAACGCCCGGTTGCTTGATCCTGCTTCCGGCCGGGATGAAACCGGTTATGTGCTGGTGCGTGAGGGCAGGATCGCGGCGGTGGCGGCGGGCTCGCCTGCGGGGGTGGAGTTGCCCGCCGAACTGCCACGGATGGATGCCGGCGGCTGCTGGCTGACTCCCGGTCTGATCGATATCCATGTCCATCTGCGGGAACCTGGCGACGAACACAAGGAGACCGTGGCCAGCGGCACGGCGGCGGCCGCCGCCGGGGGGTTAACCGCCGTGGCCTGCATGCCCAATACCCGGCCGGTCAATGACTGCGCTGCGGTGACCTGCCAGATCATGGCGGCGGCGGCCACGGCCTCGGCCAGGGTTTATCCGGTGGGCAGCATCAGCGCCGGGCTCAAGGGCGAGGTCCTGGCGCCGTTCGGCGAGATGCGGCGGGCGGGGGTGCGGGCGGTGAGCGATGACGGCCGGCCGGTGGTCAACAGCCAGCTCATGCGGCGGGCTCTGGAGTATGCCGGCGATCATGACCTGCTGGTGATCAGCCACGCCGAAGAGGAGAGCCTGAGCCGGGACGGGGTGATGAATGAAGGGGAAATCGCCACCCGCCTGGGGTTGCGGGGGATTCCGGCGGTGGCCGAGGAGATCATGATCTACCGGGATCTGGCCCTGGCGGAGTATACCGGCCGGCCGGTCCATATCGCCCATGTCAGCACCGCCGGGGCGGTGGAACTGCTCCGGCGGGCCAAGGAGCGGGGCGTCAGGGTCACGGCGGAGACCGCCCCCCACTACTTCACCCTCACCGAGGAGGCGGTGGGGTTGTACGATACCCGGGCCAAAATGAATCCGCCCCTGCGCACCGCCGCCGATGTGGCGGCGATCCGGCGGGGCCTGGCCGACGGTACCCTGGATGCCATCGCCACCGATCATGCCCCACACAGCAGCCTGGAAAAGGACCAGGAATTCGACCTGGCCGCCAACGGCATCATCGGCCTGGAAAGCGCCCTGCCGCTGGCCCTGGCCCTGGTCCGGGAGGGAGTGCTCAGCCCCCGGCGTCTGGTGGAGCTGCTGACCACCAACCCCGCCGCCATCCTGGGAGTCCCCGGGGGCAGGCTGGTGGTGGGAGAGCCGGCGGACCTGACCATTGTCGACCCGGAACACAGGTTCACCTTCCAGGCGCCGGATCTGCATTCCCGCAGCCACAATTCGCCCTTTCTAGACTTGGAGATGCAGGGCCGGGCGGTGCTGACCATGATGAACGGCGCTGTCACCTGGCGGCTGCCAAAGTAACCGTAAGCGATCACAGGGCACCGCATCTTGCGGCGATCGGGCCGGCTCACGTACTGATAACCGTTTAACTTTATTCTTCGTCGGGCAGTTCCTCGGAGTACTTGCATTCCTTGTTGGGGCAGACCAGGCGGCGGCCTTTCTTGTTGCTCTTTTCCACCAGGTATGGGGAGTTGCACAGGGGGCAGGGCTTGGCCACCGGCTTGTCCCATAGGGCGAAGGTGCATTTGGGGTAGCGGTTGCAGCTGTAGAACACCTTGCCCCGCTTGGAAACCTTTTGCACGATCTCCCCGTCGCAGCCCTCCTCCGGGCAGGGCACTCCGGTGCTCAAGGATCTTACGTTCTTGCATTCGGGATAGCCCGAGCAGGCCAGGAATTTGCCGAACCGGCCGTGTTTGTAGACCATGGACCGGCCGCACTTTTCGCAGGTTTCTCCCGATTCTTCCGGGGCCTCGCGTTCCACGGGCCGGACATTGCCTTCCCCATCGCGGGTGAAATCCTGGGTGTGCTTGCACTCGGGATAATTGCTGCAGGCCAGGAATTCGCCCTTGCGGCCCCACTTGATCACCAGTTCCCCGTCACACTGGGGACATTTGATGCCGGTGGGAGTGGCGCTGTGCTTGACGGCCTTCATCTCCTCCCTGGCCTGTTCCAGGTTCTGCTGGAAAGGGCCGTAGAAGTCGCGCATGACCTTGACCCAGTTCATTTTGCCGGCTTCGATCTCGTCTAGTTCGCGTTCCAGTTCGGCGGTGAACTCGGCGTCGATCACCTTGGGGAAATGGGCCACCAGCAGATGGTTGACCATTTTGCCCAGGTCGGTGGGGTAGAACTTGCGCTGGCTGAGCTGCACGTACTCTTTTTCGACGATGGTGGAGAGGATGGAGGCGTAGGTACTGGGCCGGCCCACCCCGTTTTCCTCCAGGGCCTTGACCAGGGTGGCTTCGCTGTAGCGGGGCGGCGGCTGGGTGAAGTGCTGCTTGGGGGTGATTTCCTGCAGCTTGAGGGTTTGGCCTTCTTCCAGGTCGGGCAGGGGAGTGTCCTTGTCGGAGCCGCTCTTGCCGCCCTCCGGGGTCTCCGCCGTGGCTTCCACGTACAGGGTCATGAAGCCGGGAAAGCGCATGATGGAGCCGGTGGCCTTGAGCTCATGCCGGCCCCGGTCGCCGGCGGTGATTTGGATGCTGGTCTGGTCGTAGACGGCGGGCGCCATCTGGCTGGCCACGAAGCGTTTCCAGATCAGGGTGTAGAGCGCCAGCATGTCGCGGTCCAGCTTGCCGGCCAGGCTTTCCGGGGTGCGGCTTACATCGGTGGGGCGGATGGCCTCGTGGGCGTCCTGGGCCCCCTTGCCGGTCTTGTAGTGCACCGGCTTGGCCGGCCGGTAGTCCGGGCCGTAGGTATTGCCGATGTAGTCCCGGGCCATGGCGATGGCATCGTCGCTGACCCGGGTGGAATCGGTCCGCATGTAGGTGATCAGCCCCACCGGACCTTCCTTGCCCAGTTCGATGCCTTCATACAGGCGCTGGGCCTGGGCCATGGTCCTTTTGGCGGAAAAACGCAGCTTGCGGTTGGCGTCGATCTGCATGGTGCTGGTTATAAAAGGGGGGCTGGGCCGTCGCCGCTGCTGCTTTTTGTTTACCGCCGCGACCTTGAGCTCCGCTTCTTTGATCTCCTCGACCAGGGCGGTGGCTTCCTCTTCGCCGGCTATTTTGCGCTTGCGGTTGTCCAGCTTTTTGCCTTCGACCTTTTCCAGCTGGGCCTGGAAAGGTGGGGGCTGGGGGCCTTCCAGGAGAGTGTTGACCGACCAGTATTCCTCGGCGACGAATTTCTCGATTTCCTCTTCCCGTTCACAGACCATCCGCACTGCCACCGACTGTACCCGGCCGGCGGAAAGTCCCCGGCGCACCTTGTCCCAGAGCAGCGGCGAGATCTGGTAGCCCACCAAACGGTCCAGCACCCGGCGGGCCTGCTGGGCTTCGAAAAGATTGAGGTCAACCTCCCCGGGCTGCTCAAGGGCGGCCAGCACCGCCTTGTGGGTCAGCTCATGGAAAAGTACCCGCCGAATGGGCTTCTTGGTGGTCTTGAGGGCTTCGGCGATATGGTAGGCGATGGCCTCTCCCTCGCGGTCGGGGTCGGGGGCCAGGTAAATTTCTTCGGCCTCCTTGGCCGCTTTTTTCAGTTCGCTGATAACCTTTGATTTGCCTTTGATGGTGACATACTGGGGGGTAAAGTCGTTGTCGACATCCACCCCCAGGGTTTTAACCGGCAAATCCCGGATGTGTCCCACCGAAGCCTTGACCGTGTAGTCCTTGCCCAGGTGTTTCTGGAGAGTCCGGGCCTTGGCCGGAGATTCCACAATGATCAGTGATTTTCCCATGAATCCAACTTGTTGACTGTTTATGATTTTGATCGTTCAGGTTTTCCGGTACTCGGGGCCCGGTTCGGCTTCCACCCGCCCCAGCAGTTCCAGCTCCAGCAGGGCGGCGTTAACCCGTTGGGCCGGCAGTCCGGCACGGGCGATTATTTCTTCTATCGGCCGAGGGTAGTCGTCCAGCGCGGCCAGGACCGTGGCGGTGTCATCCCTCGGGGCCGCAGCATTGCCGGCGGCCCGATCGGTTCCTGTGCCGGTGGCGGGGCATCCGGTGGCGGCCGCTTCTTCTTCCGGCGCCGGGGACTGGCTGGCCAGGGGGCTGACCTTGAGCTCTTCCAGGATATCCCCCACTCCGTGGACCAGTTTGGCCCCTTCCTTGATCAGGCGATGGCAGCCCTCGCTCTTGTTGCTGTCCGCCCGGCCCGGCACGGCGAAAACCTCCCGCCCCTGGTCCAGGGCCATCTCGGCGGTGATCAGGGAGCCGCTGCGGCGGGCCGCTTCGATCACCGCGGTACCCATGCTCAGGCCGCTGATGATCCGGTTGCGGGCCGGAAAACGGAACGGCTCGGGTTTGGTCCCGGGAGGATATTCGCTCAAGAGCATACCTGTTGCAGCGATCATTGCAAAAAGTTTTTTGTTCTGGGGCGGATAAACCACATCCAGGCCGCAGCCCAGGACCGCCACCGTCCGGCCGCCGGCAGCGGTCAGGGCTCCTCGGTGGGCGGCGCTGTCGATACCCAGGGCACCGCCGCTGACCACCGTGATGCCGGCGGCGGCCAGATCGGCGGCCAGTTTTTCCGCCATCTTGAGGCCGTAAACCGAGGCGGCCCGCGCCCCGACCAGGGCCAGGGCCGGTTGTTCCAGGGCGGCCGGGTTTCCGTGGCCGTAGAGCATCAGGGGCGGGTCATTAATTTCCTTTAACAGGGGCGGGAAAAGGGGGTGGTCCCGGCTCAGGCAGTGCAGGCCCGCCCGCCGGACGGCGGCCAGTTCGCGGCGGGCGGCGGCCAGGCCCTCGCGCCGGACCAGGGCCAGGGCGCTCTTGGGACGCAGGCCCAAGGCCTTTAAATCTTCGGGGCCGGCGGCAAAAAGTTGTTCGATATCCCCCCGGGCGTTCAGCAGACGGTTGGCGCCGGTCAGTCCCAGGCCCGGGGTGTGGGCCAGGGTTAGCCAGCGCAGCAGCGGGATGTCAGGATCATTCGTCGTCATAGAAAGGGGAGAGAATATTTCGGCGGGTGGGGTGTTTGAGTTTTTTCAGGGCCTTGGCCTCGATCTGGCGGATGCGTTCACGGGTGACGGAAAAGTTCTCGCCCACTTCCTCCAGGGTAAGATCCATGGCGGTGTCGATGCCGAATCGCAGCCGCAGAACCATCTCTTCCCGGGGGGTCAGGGTTTTCAGGACCCGGTCGAGATTGGCCTGCAAGTTGTCGTAGATGGTGGCATCGTGGGGTGAGGGGGCGTCCGTGTCCTCGATGAAATCGGAGAGAAAGCTGTCTTCCCCGTTGCCCACCGGGGTGTCCAAAGACAGGGGTTCCTTGGCGATCTTG
The DNA here is from genome assembly GCA_003557565.1 of Desulfobulbaceae bacterium. GTDB lineage: Bacteria > Desulfobacterota > Desulfobulbia > Desulfobulbales > Desulfurivibrionaceae > Desulfurivibrio. Next base: position 3,327 of record PWOG01000315.1, on the reverse strand, counting down.
AGCACATTTTTCACCTTTTCGGTATCCACCCCGAGGTGTGAGGCCATTTCCTCCGGGGCCGGCTCCCTGCCGTGCTGGCGCTGGAACTCCTTGGCACCCTTGAGCATCCGGTTGATGGTGTCGATCATGTGAACCGGGATCCGGATGGTCCGACCCTGGTCGGCGATGGCCCGGGTCACCGACTGGCGGATCCACCAGGTGGCATAGGTGCTGAACTTGTAACCGCGGCGATATTCGAACTTTTCCACCGCCTTCATCAGGCCGATGTTGCCCTCCTGGACCAGGTCCAGCAGTTGCAGACCGCGGCCGGCATATTTTTTAGCAACGCTGACCACCAGCCGCAGGTTGCTCTGAACCAGCCGGTTTTTGGACTCCCGGCTGATTTCTTCGGCCCGGCTGACCCGCTCCAGCAACGAGGTCAACTCGTCGTGGTCGATGCCGTGCTTTTCCAGGCACTCCAGGTGCCAGGCCAGCATCTCAGGCTCCGAGGCGTTACGGGGGCGTTTTTCGGCCATGGACTGGGCCAGGAGCCGCAGGGTGCGGGTCATGGCCTGAAGGTGCTTGGAGCTGAAGCGGTCATCGCCGAAAAGGTTGTTCTGCACCTGGAGGTTGCGGTTTATCCGGGATTGGATCTGGCTCTTTTCCTCCTCCTCGCCGCCGGCCTTTAGCAGATCACGGCGCAGGGCCGTGCTCTCCCGGGACAGACGGCCGGCTTCCTCGACCTGCCAGAGGAAACGCTTGCGCTTTTCTTCGTGGGCCGCCTTGTCCTGTTCGTCCAGGCCCCTGATGATATCGCTGAGCATCCGCTTGCCGTGGAGTATTTTGACCGCCATTTCGTCCAGGTGGGTCAAAGCGGGCGGGGCCGCGATCAGGGCCTCCTGGATCTGTCGTTCCCCTTTTTCGATCTCCTGGGCCACCGCGACCTCCTCCTCCGAGGAGAGCAGGGCCACGGCCCCCATTTCCTGGAGATAGACCTTGACCGGGTCCACCTGGTCGGTGGCGGATTCCCCGGGCCAGAAGTAAGGGTCGCCGGCGTCGTCATCCTGATCCTCGTCGTGATCCGGCTGGAAAGCAGCTTTACCGGTCCTGGCCGGCGGGATGGAGTCCTCGTCTTCCCCGTAACCGGCGGTCTTGCGAGTCAGGGGAAGGGGGGAATCGTCGTTGTCCGGAATAAACCAGTTGGTGTCATCTCCCATATCGTCGTGCTCCCGGAGACTTGGTGTCATGATGTTCGGCCTGCGGTTGTTACCGCCGCGCAGGACCGCCAGTGAAGGCCCGGCAGTCAGGTCGGCGGTTTTTCTTTTTTTGCCACTCATCATTCCCCTCCCCTTTCAATCTGTTGTGCCGGGCCCGGGAGCCAAGCAGATAAATGTTTTGCTGCCGTTGGTTTTTTTCTGGCTTACAGAAGCCTGGGTTATTGGCCTTGGTGAGCGTTCAGGCCATTCAGGGACTGTTTTTGTTGCATCAGCTCCAGCAGCCGCTGCTGGTCGCCGCTTTGGTAGGCGGCGTTGATTTCCCGGTTGAGCTGTTCGGCTGTTTTTTTTCGTTCATGCTGGCGCAGCCAGCTCATGAGTTGCCGGGCGCATTCTTCCCGGTGTTCATCGGGATAGAAACCGCCGCCGTCGATGAGCAGGCGGGCTACCAGGGGCTTGAGCCTTTCCTCGGCCCGGCTGAGCAGGTTTTCCGGCGAACGGACAAAATCGCTCTCCGGGTCGGTCATCAATTCCAGCAGCGCACCGGCGGCGGGGCTGCTGATGATATTTTTCAGCCCGGCCTCGAGAAAGTCCGGCAAATAAGAGCCGTGCAGGAAAAGAAAGGCCAAGATCTTTTCTTCGTTGGCCTCCAGCCGGGGGATTTCTTCTTTTTCTTGGGAGCTTGCCGGCGGTCGGCGGGTTCGGGCCCGGTGGGCGATGCTCTGGCAGAACTGGTCGCTGGAGATCCCCAGCCGTTCGCTGAAGTGGGCGATAAAACGGGTGCGCAGCAGCATCTGATCGTCCAGGCTGTGGACGATGGGGGCCAGTTCGGCGATGATCCGATTCTTGCCGTCCACCCCCAGGCCGTATTGGGCCACCAGTTCGGCAAAGACGAATTCCGGCAGGGAGCTGGCCCCGGCCACCAGTTGCCGCAAACCCTCCTGGCCGTGCTGGCGGATAAAGGTGTCCGGGTCGTGGCCCTCGGGCAGGATGGCCACCCGGCCGGTAAGTTTGGCGGCCAGAAAAAGGGGGATTGACCGCATGGCCGCCTTGAGTCCGGCGGCGTCGCCGTCGAAAAGCAGCACCGCCTCATCGGCGTAGCCCCGGAGGATCCGCAGGTGTTCGGTGGTCAGGGCGGTGCCCAGGGGAGCGGCCACGTCATTGACCTCGTGGGCCGCCAGAGCCAGCAGGTCGAAGTTGCCTTCCACCAGAAGGCAGCTTCTGGCCTTGCGAATGGCGTCGCGATGCTGATAAAGCCCGAACAGGGTGCGGCTTTTGTCAAACACCGGGGTTTCCGGGGTGTTCAAGTACTTGGGCTCGCCTTCGCCCAGAATCCGGCCGCCAAAGCCGGAGATTCGACCGGTGAGGTCCACGATGGGGAAGATTAGCCGGTTGCGGAAACGATCATAATAACCCCTGGCCCTGCTTGCTTCGCCGTCGCCGGATTTTTTGGCGGCCAGCAGGCCGGCCTCGGCGGCCAGCTCGGTGGACCATCCTTCCCGGTTTAGCTGCTTGAACAAAAAATCCCAGCTCTCCGGAGCATAACCCAGCTGGAAGTTCTCGATAATCGCCTCCGGCATGCCCCGTTCGACCAGGTAGTCCCGGGCCAAAGCGGCAGCCGGATGCTGGCGCAGGTATTGATGGTAAAGCTGGGCGACCCGGGCGTTTAAAGCGTAGATTTCCTCCCGCTTGCGGGATTCCTCTTTTTGTTGGGGGGTGAGGGTGTTTTCCGCCAGAGGTATCCGGTAACGGGCGGCCAGTTGCTTGAGGGCTTCGGGGAAGCTGAGCCGGTGGTAAAGCATGAGGAAGCTGAAGACATCGCCGCCTTCGTTGCAGCCGAAACAATGAAAGCTGCCCCGCTCCGGGCTGACCATGAACGACGGCGTCTTTTCGGCATGGAAAGGACACAGGCCCTTGAAATTAGCTCCGGCCCGCTGCAAGGTGACATGTTCGCCGATGATCTCGGCGATGTCCGCCGCTTCCTTGACCCGGCGCACGGTATCCTGGCGTCTTTGCTCTGTCGCCATAAACGTTTACCCTCACTCTACTACGGAGTATAACCTGACGGTGGATCGTAAGCGATCACAGGGCACCGCATCTTGCGGCGATCAGGCCGGCTCACGTACTGATGTAC
>PWOG01000210.1 GCA_003557565.1 Desulfobulbaceae bacterium | reverse complement strand
GCCCTGATCACCGATTATCTCTCCGGGGTGGTTGATGGGCCGGCAAGCTGGCGTTATTTGGGGCTGCGGCGCTGGCTGCGTTATCGTTCCATGTATGGTATCGCCGAGCCCTGGGGATGGAAGGATCCACGAAATACTTATACCCTGCCTATCTGGCTGGATATTTTCCCCGGCGCCCGGGTGTTGCACATCATCCGCCATGGAGTAGATGTCGCGCAGAGCCTGCTGGTGCGCCGGCAACAGGCCCTGGCAGCCGCCGCCCAACGTTACCGGCGGCGCCGTTTTCAGTACGTGAACAACCCCTTTGCCCCCAAACGCAGCGGTTTTGCCCATTCTGCCCGGTGCTCAACCCTTGCCGGCGGGTTGGAGCTGTGGGAGGGGTACAGCCGGCGAGCCCACGAGCATGTGCTGGCCTTGGGTGAGCGGGCGATGGAGCTTAGATATGAAGATTTGCTGCAGGACCCCTATCCGTATCTCAAAAATATTGCCCGGTTCTGTGAACTGCGGGCAACGGAGCAGGAGTTGCGCTGGCAGGCGGAACGCTTTGATCCCGCCCGCGCCTTTGCCTATCGTCGCTCGCCGGAACTTGTCGGTTTTACCGAGACGGTTCAGCAGCGCCTGCAGCGCTTGGGGTATTGATGGGTTGACAGTGCCTTCTGCCTGGTCTGCCCGGGGGAATTGCCGTGTTTTTTTGGTATGAACCTGAGGCTGGTGAATGACTGTCTGGTGAATGACTGTTAATGATTGCTGGAAAACAACAACCGGTCCTTTGTGATCATGAATTCGAGATAGACACATGGCTGCCATGGTAAACAAACGCGGACTCGTACGCCGCACTATCCAGAAGATCCGTCGGCGCTGGCGCCGCTGGAGGGCGGATATCCATATCGTTTCTTACCCCAAATGTGGACGCACCTGGCTGGTGCTGCTTATCGGCAAGTCGCTGCAGCTCCACTATGGCTTGCGGGCCCGCAACCTGCTGCGTCTGCGCAGCTTTTCCCGCCCATGGCGTGACATTCCCTATATTCTCCAGCACCATGACGGTGGTCCTGAATTTCTGTTCCCCGAAGAGCTGGATACCGATAAGTCCGCCTATGCTGGACGCAAGGTTATTTTCATGGTCCGTGATCCCCGGGATGTGCTGGTTTCTTCTTACTTTCAGAAAACCAAGCGCAACGTCAATTATGAAGGATCCATGGCCGATTATGTCCACGAGCGCCGGGGAGGGATAGAGTCCATTATCAGGTTTTATAATATATGGGGCCGCAACCGCCAGATTCCCGCTGACTTTCTGCTGCTCACCTATGAAGACCTGCACGCCGACACCGCCGGGCAACTGCAACGTGTCCTGGAGTTTATCGGCATCCGGGGAGTAAGTGAGGCCACCATTACCGAGGCAGTGGATTATTGCCGTTTCGACAATATGCGCCAACTGGAATCCAGCAATGCCCTGGGCACCAGCGCTCTGTCGGCCCGGGACAAAAATGACCAAGACACCTTCAAAACCCGGCGGGGAAAAATCGGCGGCTACCAGGACTACCTGGAGGGTGAGGCCCTGGCCCATGTCGAACAGGTTATCAACAGCAACCTTGATCCGCTTTATTCCCGATATATCAAACACTGATCATGTCGCAGGGAAAGATGGCCACAAACAATCGGTAGAGTCCTGGAACAGTGGCCGGCCTGGAACAGGTTTGGCAAATATCATTAATTAATGACCGATGGTTATTGAATCTTCCGGTTGACAATTGGGGTGGAAATCGCTAAGAACCAGTTCGGTTTGATTCGCTTACAAAATTTGTGAGCGTGTTTTGCACGCGGGATTTGTTACGATCCGGCGAACAACCAATACTTATTTGGTTATTATTAATTCCTGTCACCCTTGTCCTCTCAGATGAAAAGTCCCAATACCGTCCCTTACCGGGGAAAAATTACCAGCGATCGGCGACAAGAACTGCTCGGTCAGAAAAGTATGGTTATGTGGTTTACCGGCCTTTCCGGATCCGGCAAATCCACCATCGCCCATGCGGTGGAAGAAAAACTGTATGAGCTGGGCCGCCTGTCCTATGTGTTTGATGGTGATAATGTCCGTCATGGTCTGTGCAGCGATCTGAGCTTTTCTCCCGAGGGGAGGGCGGAGAACCTGCGCCGGATCTCGGAAATGGTCCGGCTCTTTCTCGATGCCGGAATTATCTGCCTGACAGCCTTTATTTCCCCCCTGCGGGCCGACCGCCAAAAGTGTCGTGAGTTGATCGACTGCGGCCGTTTTTTCGAGGTTTATGTCAAGTGTTCCTTGGACGAATGTGAAAGGCGGGATGTCAAAGGCCTGTACAAAATGGCCCGGCAGGGTAAGATCAAGAATTACACTGGAATTTCGGCCCCTTATGAAGAGCCCCAGGAGCCGGATCTGGTGTTGGATACCTGTGAGCAATCGCTTGAAGAGTGCGTAGATGCCACTGTTGACTTTATTATGGCCAAGATGCACGGCACCCGATGAGCGATGAACATCTGGCCGACCGCCGGTTTGACCTGGGCCGGGCCGGGATTCTCTATACCAAAAGGGTTTTCCACCGGTACCCCGGCAAACGGGCGTTGGTTCATGGTCAGCTCAACGGTGTGCCGGTGGTGGCCAAGTTCTATGTGGCGCCGGTGGCACAGGCCTATGAATGGTACCGCGGGCTCCGTGGCACCAAGGCATTGATCCGGTCGGGGGTGGCGACTCCGGCCCTTCACTATGCGGGTTATCGCTCCGAGGTCAGTGCCTGGCTGACGGTTCAGGAGTGGATCGAGGCCGACGAGTTTTGGCCGCCGGCGGAAGATGAGCACAGCGGTGCGGCGCATGCCCGTCTGATTCAGACCCTGGTCACTCATCATCTGGCGGGAATCATTCAAAACGATCTCAACTGGCTGAACTTCATTCCCCACCAGGGGAGCCTTTACGCCATTGATGGTGATCGGGTCCGCCGCCAGCGTTCGCCTCTTGGCCCAAGGCAGGGTTTGGGGCATCTGGTTCGGCTCTATGCCTCAAAGAGCAAGTTGCCCGAAACCACGGTGCGGGAATGTTTTCGGCAATACATGGAGCTGCGCCGGTGGTCTTTCGGCAGTGTCGACGAGGAGCGCTTCATCGCCCGGGTTCAGCGGGCCCGGCGGCGGCATGCGGAAGAGGTCGCTCATCGCGCCTGTCGGGGCTGGAAACATTACCCGCGAAGACGGCATGATGGGTTCACGATTATTCGTGACCGTCGCTGCCTCGACCAGGCTCAAGCCCGCCGCTTGCTGGCATCCCTGCGTAAAGAATCCGAAACGCAACCGAACGGTGGCACCATTGAGCAGGATGGCCGGACCGTGCGCTGGCAGCCCATTGGTGAGATTCCTGATCGTATTTCGCCGGTGCAGCAGTGGCTGAATGGCCGCAGGGCCTGCCATACCTGGGTGGCGCTGCTTACCGCTCATCGTTTGGGGCTTTTTACAGAGCGTCACTTGGCGCTTATCCTGCCCGGCCTTGTGACCAGGGGAGCGGTGGCCACCGTAATGGTGCAAAAGGCGATTGGCGCCAGTCCTCTTCCCGACTGTCTGCATGACATGGATACTGAAGATTTGACCAACCTGCTGGGGCAGCTTCATGACCGGCTTGCGGTCATGAAGGCAAGCCGGATCACCATTGGCCCTGCCGGTCTGTCTGCTTTCGGCTGGGACGGCCGGCGGCTGCATATCATCGACGCCCTGGCCATTGAGTTGTATCCTCTCCGGCGCTCCGGCTTTACAGGCCATTGGCGTTGTTTTCTTGAGGAATTGCAAAAGGATCTGGTTGCCGCCGGGGTAGTTCCGTCTGAATTAACTGTTTTTGCACCAATTGTTCAAGCGGAGCTGCACGTGGATTGATGCAAAGCCAGTTCACTGCTGTTGCCCCGGATAAGCTTGCACAAGAATGCCCGCTTTCCCCTCATGGAAAAGCGGGGAAAAGCGGGCATTTTTAGCGGCATCTAGTTGATGCCGGTTATTGCTGTGGGGTGAGCGATGGGACTTGAACCCACGACCTCCGGGGCCACAACCCGGTGCTCTAACCAACTGAGCCACGCTCACCATGGGTCCGGAACCACCGGCTTGAGCGTTTGGTTCCGGAAAGGCTCTTTATATAGCTAATACACCCGGGTTTGGCAAGGGAAAATCTGCCTAGAACTTATGGCCGCAATGTTTACAGGCCGGGGCCTGGCTTTTGACGATTTCGGCGCAGTTGGGGCACTCCTTTTTATACATGCCCTGGAGCATGGTATTGATGGCCAGATTAACTTGCTGTTCCAGTTCGATGTTTCGGAAAGTATGGTTGCGCAGAGGGTCCAGACAGGAAAGATCCTGGAACTGGGCCAGCAGTTCACAGGCCCGTTTGCGCACGGCCAGATCGGCGTGTTCGTCGGTGATCAG
>PWOG01000059.1 GCA_003557565.1 Desulfobulbaceae bacterium | reverse complement strand
TTGCTCGCAACGCAGATATTGGGCTTTTTACAAAGCCGTCAACCTGCTATTTAATAAAAATCGCGGCCGCGATGACCGTAGTCCAGAGCTTGCCTTCAGCACCGAGGGCCGCCTTGCTGATGTGCTGGGAATGAATGATCTTGCCGGACATTTTATAGATGTCCCGTCTTTCATCATAGTCTTTTTCCGGGTCAAACTCGATGCCAAGGGTTGTCGCCAGCATGGATGCGGCGATATCTTCTGCAAAGTCGCCGGCTTCGATTTCGGTCTGGCCGAAGCCGTGATGCTCGGAAAGATACCCGTAGCGCTCGTTGCCCTCGGGCAGCGCCAGTCCGATGCTGGCCACCAGCCGGCGCCCGGGTTCCTGGCTTTCCTGCTTGGCCATGACGCAGTGGGTAATCTCCCCTGCCTCGAGCTTGGCAAGCCCCACATCCGGTTCGATGATCTTGCAACCCGGCGGAAAAATGGAGGACACCTGGACAAGGTTCAAATGGGCGATGCCGGCATCCCGCAAGGCGTTCTCAAAAGATGCCAACTGGGCCTTGTCCGTTCCAACCCCCTTGGTAAAAAAAATGTAGCGTGGTACATACATGAGTCGGTTCTCCTGCAATATACAAGAAAAGTAAAAAAAAATACAGCCCCAACGTCTGGCCAAGGGCTCATGAAACAACCAAATTATTGACGACTTCGCAAAATGTCCAATATCTGCGTTACGCACAATTTCCGAAGAATCTCATCACGCCAAAGGCGTGACTCAATTCTTCAAAAATTGCGCAAGCCTTGATCTTGGACGTTTTTCAAAGTCGTCTGATTTCGACTTTATGGGTTCGTCAAATTATTAACCGCACTTATTTAACAGAAATGTGAACAAAAATGAACCATAAACTTTCATTGAAACATCATTGTATTGAAACGGAAATCAAAAAACGATATAATATTGCCTTGTCTGAGTATTTCAAGGGTTGTGGAGATCCGGCTGAAGAGATCGAGGCTCGCATTGACATATTTAAGGAAGCCCTTGAAACCTTGGATTTCGGGCTTTTGAGAAGCAGGCACCCTGAACTTCGGGGCAAATCCAATGCATCCGTGGCCCTGTACCGTGATGAATCGGGCAGGCTGCATATAACCATTGACGGGAAAGACATTGAACCGCAAATTCAAATTTGAAAACGGGCGCTTTTATTATTACGGCAACCAATCGCCGCAAATGACATTCTTAGGGCTTCTGGCGGCCAAGTGGCTTATCCTGACTGTTGCCGTTCTGGCTGCGGCAATACTGATCGAAAATATAGAGGTGTCCGGTTTTTTTGCCGCCCTTCTGGCTGCGGCCGCAATCGGCTTTCTGAACATGTTTTTCAAGCCGATCCTGCTGATCCTCACGCTGCCGATCAACATCATGTCCCTTGGCCTGTTTACAATCGTTATCAATGCCCTCCTGCTCAGAATGGCATCCGGCATGATCGGGGACGCGTTCAACGTGGTGGGCTTCTGGAGCACCATATTCGGAGCGATCGTCATCAGCGTCGTCAACTGGTTTCTGACCATGGTGGTGGCGGACACCACCAAGCCCGGGTACATGCGCAGGCCGCGAGGCCCCGGAGGTTCCCGGACACGCCCCGGACCCGGGCCCGACGCCGAACCCGGCCCCAAAAGCGACGAAACCATCGATTTAAGCAAAAAGGGCGACCGCTGGGAATGATTGCTCCGGCGCGATGAGGTTCTCCGGAAATTGCCCTCAACGCAGATATTGACGAACCCTTAAAAAGTCGTTTTCAGACGGCTTTGTAAAAAGCTCAAGATCAAGGCGCGGGCAATTGTTGAAGAATTGATCGTACTTAGCCGTACGTGAGATTCTTCAACAATTGACCGCAACGCAGATATTGAGCTTTTTACAAAGCCGTCATGCTTAGAGCGGCCATACCAACATAATCAACGGCACCGCCACAACAATGGCCACAATGGAAACCGGCAGCCCCAACCGCCAGTAATCGCCAAATCGGTAACCACCGGGCGCCATGACCAGGGCGTTTGACTGGTGGCCCACCGGCGTCATAAACGCGCACGATGCCCCCACCGCCACTGCCATCAAAAGCGGGTCAACCGACACGCCCATCCCGTTTGCCAGGCTGATGCCGATGGGCGCCATCAAAACCGCAGCCGCCGCGTTGTTGATCACGTTGGAAAGCATCATGGTCGCCGTCAGCAGTATCGCCACAGTGACAGCCGGTGAAAAATGATGCGACAAAACCAGAAGCTGGCCGGCAATCAACTCCGCCCCCCCGGTACTCTCCAGGGCTTCCCCCAACGGAAACATTGCGCCCAGAAGAATAATGATGGGCCAGTCAATGCCATCGTATATCTGGCTCACCGAAATCAAGCCAACCAGCACCATCACCAGGGCAGCCCCGGTAAACGCCACGTGAACCGGCAGCACGTTCAACGCCGCCAGCGCCATAGCCGCAGCAAAAATCCCCACCGCCGGAAGAACCTTCTTTGGCTGATCCAGCCGAAGCCCCCTCTCGGCCAGGGGCAGCAGCCTGTACTGTTTGATAACGGACTGCAGGCTTTCCTGGCTCCCCTGCAGAAGGAGAATGTCACCAATGACCAGGCGGGTCCGCCCGAGCCGCGTCTTGAGCCGCTCACCCTGGCGCGCAACGGACAACAGGTTGACCCGGTGTATCCTGCGGAGATTGAGCCCGATCGCCGTGTGCCCGGCCATGGGCGATTCCGGCGTGATCACGGCTTCAATGACACTGATGTCATCCGAACCCAGCGTCGCTTTGCAATCCCCCTTGCATTCGGCCAGTTCAAGGTCCGCAATATCGATCATCGATTTCAAATCTTCCGGGGTCGCCTCCACCACCAGAATGTCCCCTGCCTCGATAATCTGATGCCATGACGGCACCGGTATATGCTTGTCCTGGCGCACAAGCCCCACGATCGTGGCTTCCACATCCCCTTCCAGCTTCGACGTAAGATGATAAATCGTCTGACCGACGAATTTTGACTTTTCAGGAACCACCACTTCGCTGATATAGTCTTCAATCTGGAAAAGGTTCTCGGAAGACCCGGCCCCATCGCGCCGGGGCGTCAACCGCCATCCCACCAAAGTGATAAAAGCGACGCCTGCCAATGCCACGCCGCCCCCCACCGGCAGGAAGTCAAACATCTGAAAAGCGGTTCCATTGGCTTGCGCCCTGTAGGTTGCGATAATGATATTGGGAGGCGTGCCGATCATCGTCATGAGACCCCCCAGCAGGGAGCCGAATGCCAGGGGCATCAGCAGGACTGAGGGGGATCGCCCACTCTTGCGTGAAAGCCAGATGGCCACAGGCATGAACAGGGCCAGTGCACCCACGTTGTTCATAAACCCGGAACTGATCGCCACGATCCCCGTCAGGGTGACGACCTGAACGGTCACCCGGTTGCCCACCTTTGCGAGCGTCCGGGACATGCTGTCGATCACGCCAGCGTTCATGAGGCCCCGGCTCAAGACCAGCACTGCGGCCACGGTAATCACTGCCGGGTGCCCGAACCCTGCAAAAACCTGCTCCGATGATACCAACCCGGCGATATACACTGCCAGCAGCGCCGCGATGGCCACAAGATCATATCGCCACCTTCCCCACACGAACAGCACAAGGGTTGCCAGCAGGATAGCAAATACAAGCCACTGATCGAACGAAATCGCCATGTTGAATTCACCCCTCCATTGAAAAAATGCCTGAAGAACAGCAGGAGCAGACAGCATATACGCATTGTCGAAAAAGTGTAAGCCCGGGGTTACGGCTTTTCAATATAAATCTATCAGAACCCGACACAAAATTTATTTCAGCCCAATCTCCTTGTCGGGATTTGGCTTCTTCGGGATCGGCTTCGATTTCCTCAAATCCATAGGCCACGGCACATTCTTTATTCTAAGGTCAATTCCGTGGGGTGGTGGGTCGGTGCTGCCCCGGCAACTGCAGGAGAACGCTGATATCTCTATGGCTCGCTCCCTTGCGCCCTGTGATAAACGGCAAAGCCACAGGGCGCTGGCGTCCGCTTCGCCAAGAGCTATCAGCAACCCCCTGCAATTGTTGCCGTGGGCAGCCCCAGCCCGCTATCCCACGGAATTGTCCTTTTTCGATTTCGATTCTTCACACCACATCATATAGCGATTGGGCCGAAAGGGTATATTACCCGGGGCGCCATTTCAAGGCGGCTGATCGTGTTTTCTATATACGGGGCGTCCGGCATCTCCCGGCGGCCATCGGAGGCAACCATGAACATGGCCTCCAGGACCCCCGGTCCGAAAACTTTTTCCGTCATTTTTGGAATCGTGTCGATAATCATGCGGACACCGCGCTGTTTCAGAAAACGGAGCCGGTCGGGCTGGACTGCGGCGGTGATCACGATTTTCCCTTCAAGCTCTTCCATCCCGCAATCACCGATATCCTC
>PWOG01000183.1 GCA_003557565.1 Desulfobulbaceae bacterium | reverse complement strand
TTTTCGATGGAGGTGGGTTCGGGCAGCACCACCAGGATCCCCTCGTTGGAAAAGAGGAAAAAATCGAGGACATTGTAGGAAGTACCCGCGCCCAGGTCGAGAATTATATGGTCGGCGTCTACTTTGCTCAAATTCCTTAAAAAACGGGTTTTGTGGCCATGAGTGGGGTTGGCGGCGTCCAGCAGATCCTGGCCGCCGCTGATGAGCCGCAGGTTGGGGATGCCGGTGTCGACGATGACATCATTGATATTTTCGGTATGCCGGCGCAAAAAGTCCGAAAGCGTCACCTCGGGCACTCCTATACCCAGGGTGGTGTGGGCATTGGCGCCCCCAAGGTCGGCATCTACCAGCAAAACCTTTTTATTGAGTCGGGCCAGGATGATGGCGATATTGCAGGCGATCAGGCTTTTGCCGATCCCACCCTTGCCGCCGCCGATGGACCATATCTCTTTTGGCCGTTGGGCCCCGTTGCTTTGCTGCGTAATCATGTCCGCCTCGTTTGCAAAATTGGTGCGCGGTTCCTTGCCATAACGCGCAACAAAGACTTAAAAAGCGCGCCCGGTCGGCACCGTAGCTTTGGGCGGCGGCGCCGAATAAGTAATGAAAATGACAGGAGGCAGGGCAAGACTATCTTGAATCGTTTCGAAAAACAAGATACATGTAAACGCTGTCGGTTTTTTTTGGGCAAGCTATCATTGAGGGCAAAAATTCAAGGGACCATCTCGACCCTGGTCTGCTGCTGACTCATAAGGCGGGGGTTGGCCAGGTTCCGCACCTTGGGCGAAAACAGGCGGTATAATGCGAATAAAAAACGTGTTGGTGGCGGATAATAATGACCGGATTCGCCGGGAGCTGAGCCACTGGCTGGAGCAGCGGGGCTATACGGTGCGGACGGCGGCGGACGGGCTGGAAGCTCTGGAGATGCTGGAAGCTTTCTTGCCCGAGCTCATCATCGTCGATCGCGTGATGCCGGGTATCGACGGCGCCAAGCTGTGTCGGGTGATCCGTGGCCGGGAGCAGTTTGCCGGGGTCTGCCTGATAATGATCTCTTCCATCGCCGCCGAGCAGTGTATCGATCCGGCCAATTACGGGGTCGACGCCTGTATTGCCAAAAGTGGAACCGACAAATTAGTCGCTTATCTGGACATGCTGCTGGCCGAGCTTGCCAGCCACGGCACGATCAGGGAAGATCGCCGGCTGCTGGGAGTCAAGGACGTTACCAAGCGGGAAGTGACCCTGGAGCTGCTGGCCCTGCAGAAACACCATGAGCTGGTGCTGGATATAATTTACGACGGGGTGGTCGTGCTTAATCATCAGGGCAGGATTACCGACATCAATCACTGTGCCCTGGTGATTTTCGGCGACTGTGAAGAAGAAATGCTGGGCGGGGATTTTTTCTCTTGCCTGGAAACGGAGCAGGCGGAAGTGCTTCGGCGGCATGTTGCCGGTTCGGATTCCGACCCCCTGTACCTGGAGGCCGTTAACCTGAACAGCCGGCTGGTGCAGCTGAGCCTGTACCCCTTGCACTTGCAGGAAGCGCTGTATTTTGTGGTTTTGTTGCACGATATCACCAAGGTCAGGACAACGGAAGAAACCCTTCGGCAAACCACCGAAAATCTGCGCCGGTCCTTGATGGAGCTGCAGGGCACCCAGGATGCCCTGGTGCGCCAGGAAAAACTGGCCTCCATCGGAACCCTGGCCTCGGGGGTGGCGCACGAGATTTTAAATCCTTTGAACATCATTGGAACCATCGTTCAGATGCTGAAAATGGAGGATGAATTGCCGACGGAGGTGCATGAACAGCTGGATGAGGTTGTGGTGCAGATTGGCCGGGCGACCAAGATCACCAGCAGTTTGCGCAATTTCTCCCGGCAGGGCCAGGAGATAGAGATTCGGGAGGTGGATCTGCATGCCCTGCTTGACAAAACCCTGGAACTTATCCAGCATGACCTGAAACTGGACAACATCGAGGTGCAAAAGCACTACGGGCAAGAGGTGTCCTTCATCGCCGCCGATCCCGACCAGCTGGCCCAGGTACTGATCAATCTGATCCACAATGCCCGGGACGCCATGCAGGACAGCAAGGTTCGGCGGCTGTCCTTTAGAACTTCCCGGATGGGGGAAATGGTCGGCCTGGCCGTGGCGGACAGCGGAAGTGGAATATCCGCCGACCATCTGCCCAAACTGTTCGATCCTTTTTTCACCACCAAGGAACCCGGCAGCGGCACCGGCATGGGACTGCCCATTGTCCACTCCATTATCGAGTCCATGGGGGGCTTTATCGAGGTGGATTCCATTCCCGGCCGGGGAACCGAATTTTTGATACTGCTGCCTCGCAGCACCACTACAGCGTAAGCGTTCACGGGGCACCGCCATAAGCGGCGATCGGGCCGGCTCACGTACTGATGTACGCATCGCCGCCCCGCTTGCCGCAACCTGCGGCACCCCGTGAACGCTTACAGGGCAAACGCCTTGATTGATTACACTAAAGAGGATCCGGAAGGAGAGAAAGATGAGTGAAAAAAGTAAGATTCTGATCGTCGACGATGAGTACGCCTTTTGTAAAGCCTTGCGGAAATATCTTGAAAAAATCGGCTACGAGGTTCTGGTGGCCACCGACGGCGATCACGCCCTGGACCTGATTGCCGAAGCGGCGCCGGACCTGATGACCCTGGATATCCGGATGCCCGGCACCAACGGTTACGAAGTACTGAACAAGGCCAAGCATCTGGCTCCGGCAACGAAAATAGTGGTGCTCACCGCCGTCGGTGTCCCCAGCATGGAGGAAAAGCTGGAGCACTCCGGGGCCCATGCGGTGCTGCGCAAGCCCGTCAACCTGGAGCAACTGCGGGAAACCATGGCCGGGCTGCTTGCCTAACACCAAGAGGAGAAAAAATGAAAATTTCAGGAGTTAAGTTAAACCGCCGGCACGCTTCCCGGGGGTTCGCCCTGCCCCAACTGGTGATTGTCCTGGTCATGGGGGCACTGCTGGCGGCGGTGTTCTTCAGCCGGATGGAAGGGGGCAGCCCCGAATACAATGCCCAGGCCGCCGAGCTCAAAAACCATCTGCGCTACGCCCAGGCGCGGGCCATGGAGGCGGAGGGGCCGGAAGATCCCCGGTTTTGGGGCATCCGGCGCAACGGGGACAGTTATCAGCTGGTGGTTATCGAGGCCGACGGCGAGCAGACCCACCGGCTTCTTCCCGGCGCGGAAGATATCTCCGTGGTGGCCGACCGGTTGAATTTTGTCGATTCTTTTCAGGCCGTCTATTTCGATCGTCAGGGTCGGCCCTATGTCGGCGAGCCGCCGGTGCGGCCCGGCACCCATGTCGACGTGACCGTCGGTTATCGGTCGGTAAAGGTCATCCGCAACTCCGGGATCATCCCCTGAACAGTTCGCAGGCGATCACTTACAGCAGTTCTTCGACCGCCGCCCGGCCGTCCAGGTCTTGCGGACCTTCCACTTCCAGCCAGTAGTTGCGGCGCCCTTCCAGCCAGTAATAATGTTTTCTGCCCTGGCCGCTGACCTCAATGACCTCCCGGTCGTTGACGGTCAGCTCCCGGCGGTCCTGGAAAAAGGGCGTGTCCGGCATGCGGCGGTCCATTTCCCGATACAAAAAAAGGGCCTCCTCGGCGTCGGGGGAGATTCCCAGCCAGACCACCAGCTTCTTTCCCGGTTCACCATAAGTGACCATGTACGCTTCCGCGAAGCCGATGGCGGTGCCGTGCAGGCGGCCCAAACGACGCTGGGCCCGGGCGCCGGCCACCACTTCGGTCAATGCCAGGCCGGCCAGCTCTTCCGGCAACGGGGCCGCCGGGGCTGCTTGCTGCTGGGTATGGGCATGGTAGATGAACCAGGCCATGGTGAACATGGCCAACAGGGCAAAAATGTAGAAAAAACGCTGGTGGTGTCGGCGGGGGGCGTTATCGGACATAAGACAAATATTTTTTGGTTGAATGGTTGTTGCCGCCGGCCCGATCGCTGCTTTCGGCGGTGCCACGGGATCGCTGGCGCCGAATCAGCGCTGCCGGATCAGATGTTTTTTCCCGGCCTCCGGCGCGTCTTGCGGCCAGCCCGAAACGATTTCCACCGCCCGGGCCGGGCAGAATTCCTGGCACAGCCCGCAGCCGCCGCATAAATACGGGTCGAAATAGAGCCGGTCAAGTTCCCGGTCGCCGCTGATGGCGCCGCTGGGGCAAAGCCCGATACAGGCGCCGCAGAAGGTGCATTCGGGGCTGATTTTAAGCTCCCACAGCAGGGGCGCCACCAGAGCGGTTCGGCCGGGGGCCTGTTCCCCGGCCTTTTGCAGCAGCTTTATCCGCAGTGGTTCATGCTTGGTGGAGGCCCACTGCTCTTCTTTTTCTTCTCCGTCATCGCGCAGAGTGGTCCAGGTTTCGGCGGCGGCGTGAACGGAAATTTCCCGGAAGGCCCGGAAAAAGTCGCGCCGCCCCGGGGT
>PWOG01000008.1 GCA_003557565.1 Desulfobulbaceae bacterium | reverse complement strand
TTGCCGCCGAAGACGAAGATCGCAACCTGTACGCCATCGGCATGGGCTACAATGCCGGGCCGCTGACCGCCAACGCCCAGATTCGCCACCATGATCAGGAATGGAGCAACGGCAACGACGGCCAGGAACTTGTCGGTTTCGTCACCTACCAGATGGCCGACCTGACCCTGGAGTTCGAAGGCCACTTCACCACCTGGGATCTCTTTGAAACCACTGCAGACAACGAAGACGACAACCAGCACAAGATCTATCTGGGCGGTGCTTACCAGATGGCCGACACTACCTTTACCGGCGGTGTGGCCTACGCTATGGCTGGCTCCACCGCCAGCGGCCACTTTGATAAAATCTCCATGTTCCACAACACCTCCGGTGGCCATGGCCTCGGCCATACCCAGTTCGGCGCTGGCCCCAGTCCTGTCGATGATGCCCTGGCCTTCGGCGTAGGCGCCTCCCACCAGGTCAGCCCCGAGATGACCCTGGGCGCCCGGCTGGCTTACACCACCGTCGATATGTATGATGTCGGCGATGATGCGGATGTTATTTCCTTTGACGCCAGCATGGCCTACCGGATCAACGCCAGCACCACCTACCACATCGATGGCATCTACGCCAATCCCGATGACGTAACCGCCGATGACGACGCCTACTACGGCCTCAGCCATCGTCTGGAAATCAAGTTCTAAACGAAGCCAGACAGGGCCACGGAGGGAATAATCCCCTCCCGGGGCCTTCCACGGCTGGCATGCGGCAAAACCCCGTCCGGATTCAACCCCGGACGGGGTTTTTTTGCTTGCTGACTACCATAGTTGCCGAGCAGGGCCTGGTGACACCAGGGTGCTGTTTTGACATCCCTCCAACAATCGTGGTAGCTTATCGACAAGGAATGACCCCATTTTCCATTTTCCCCTTGGTCAGGGGTTCTTTTTGTGCGACCTGCACGAGATATAATTCACCGCTTAATTTCCCCTTGAAGCATTACGCGAAACGTAATAGAGTCCGGGCTATGATTCAGTCGTTCAGGTGTAAGGAAACGCAGGCTATCTTTGAGGGTGGGAAGCCGCGTCGCTTCCGGGCGATCCAAAGCGTGGCCGAGCGCAAGCTGGCGCAACTGGCCGCCGCGCAGACGCTGGATTTTTTACGCTCACCGCCGGGCAACCGGCTTGAAGCATTGAAAGGGGATCGCGCCGGTCAGCACAGCATTCGCATCAATGATCAGTGGCGTGTTTGTTTTGTCTGGACGGACAGCGGCCCCGCAAATGTCGAGATTGTTGATTATCACTGAGGAGGCATCATGAGCAAACCTGTTGATCGTCTGCGCCCCGTGCATCCGGGCGAAGTGTTACGTGAGGACTTTCTTGTCCCACTGGGGCTTTCGGTAAACGCACTGGCCTTGGCGCTTGGCGTTCCGGCCACGCGTATCCATGAGATCGTCAAGGAACGCCGTGCGGTGACGGCGGATACGGCCCTGCGCCTGGCGCAGTATTTTGGCGGCGATGCGACTAGTTGGCTAACCTTGCAGGCCAACTACGACCTCAAAACACTACCCTCCCGGGCCGAGATCGTGAAGCGGGTTCCGCGCTGCACCTTAGCGGTGGCATTAAGAGAAACGGGGAAATAAAAAATTGGGGTCAGACCCCCTGCCCAGTTGTTTTCGGGGGTGGGTGTTTCGAATCCCGCGCTGGGTGCGGCCAACAAGACAGAAAACCGGATTTTTCTTGACGTCTGGTACCGGCATGCTAAATTCACCCGTTGCTTATTGGCAAATAAGCGGCGGAGGGGAAATTTGCAGTGGTTCCGGCGACCGATCTCAACCTTTCCCATAAAACCGAGGAGAATGACACCATGAGTGGACAAGACAGCAAGATTGAAAGCAGCATGCAGGAAACCCGGGTTTTCGACCCGCCCGCCGCGCCCGCCGATACGGTATCCGCCAGGAACATGGAAGAATACGAACAGTGGTACCGCCAGTCCATGGACGACCCCGAAGGTTTCTGGGCTCAACGGGCCGAGGAGCTGATCCAGTGGGACAAGAAGTGGGACAGGGTCCTGGAAGCGGATATGCACAAGCCCGAGGTGAAATGGTTTCAAGGCGGCAAGCTTAATGTCTCGGTCAACTGCCTGGACCGACACCTGGAAAACGGCCGGCGCAACAAGGCCGCCCTGATCTGGCAGGGAGAGCCGGAAGAGGATGTCCGGGCCTACACCTACCAGATGCTGCACACCGAGGTCTGCCGGATGGCCAACGTCCTGAAGCAGATGGGCGTGGGCAAGGGCGACCGGGTGGCGGTCTATCTGCCCATGGTGCCTGAACTGGCCATTTCCCTGCTGGCCTGCACCCGGATCGGAGCTATCCACAGCGTAATCTTCGCCGGTTTCTCCGCCGCCAGCCTGAAAAGCCGGATCCAGGACTGCGAGGCCAAGGTGCTGATCACCGCCGACGCCGTGCTCCGGG
The DNA here is from genome assembly GCA_003557565.1 of Desulfobulbaceae bacterium. Lineage (GTDB taxonomy): Bacteria > Desulfobacterota > Desulfobulbia > Desulfobulbales > Desulfurivibrionaceae > Desulfurivibrio. Next base: position 2,032 of record PWOG01000008.1, on the reverse strand, counting down.
CCGGCAAGACCATCCCCCTCAAGCCCAATGCCGACGAGGCCATGGCCGAGTGCCCCAGCATCAGCAACTGCGTGGTGGTCAAGCGGGGCGGCAACGAGGTAACCATGCAGGAGAGCCGCGACTGCTGGTGGCACGAGGCGATCAACGGCGAAGGGATCACCGCCGACTGCCCCCCCGAGAGCATGGACGCCGAGGACACAATGCTGATCCTCTACACCTCCGGCTCCACCGGCAAGCCCAAGGGCGTGGTCCACACCACCGGCGGCTATATCACTTACGCCGCCCAGACCTGCCGCTGGGTCTTCGACCTCAAGGACGACGACGTCTACTGGTGCACCGCCGATATCGGCTGGATCACCGGCCACAGCTATATCCTCTACGGCCCGCTGGCCCTGGGCGCCACCTCGGTGATGTTTGAAGGGGTGCCGAGCTGGCCTAAACCCGACCGGTTCTGGAAGATCTGCGACAAATTCAAGGTCAGTATCTTCTATACCGCTCCCACCGTCATCCGCTCCCTGATGCGGGAAGGAAACGAGTGGCCGGCAAAGCACGACCTGTCCTCCCTGCGCCTGCTGGCTTCGGTGGGTGAACCCATCAATCCCGAGGCCTGGATGTGGTACCATGAGCACATCGGCAAAGGCAAGCTGCCGGTGGTGGACACCTGGTGGCAGACCGAAACCGGCGGCATCATGATCTCCGCCATGCCGTATGCCACCCCGCTCAAGCCCGGCTCGGCCACCATGCCGCTGCCCGGCGTCGATGCCACCGTGCTCAAGGATGACGGCAGCGAGGCCGGCCCCAACGAAGGCGGCCACCTGGTGGTCCGCCGCCCCTGGCCCGGCATGCTGCGCGGGGTGTTCGGCGACCCGGAGCGCTATAAAAAGACCTATTTCTCCCGCTTCGCAGGGATCTACGACCCCGAGGACGGGGCCCGCAAGGACGAGGAAGGCTATTTCTGGATCATGGGCCGGCTGGACGACGTCATCAACGTCTCCGGACATCGCCTGGGCACCGCCGAGATCGAATCGGCCCTGGTGGCCCATCCCGACGTGGCCGAAGCCGGAGTGGTCGGCGCCCCCCACGAGATCAAGGGCCAGACCATCTATGCCTATGTCTCGCTAAAGAGCGGGGTCGAGCCCAGCGATGAACTGCGGGCCGCCCTGCGGGCCCAGGTCCGCAAGGAGATCGGCCCCATTGCCACGCCGGAGTTCATCCAGTTCGCCGACGGGCTGCCCAAGACCCGCAGCGGCAAGATCATGCGGCGGATTTTGCGCAAGATCTCCGCCGGCCAGACCGAAGAGCATGATTTCGGCGATACCTCCACCCTGGCCGATCCTTCCGTGGTGGATTCCCTGGTGGCCGGCAGCAAGGAGTTCGTTAAAAAGAAATAACAACGACCCGCCGGCGGCGGGTTTAGCAACCACAGCCCAACAAACGGGGCCCCCGGGGATAATTGCCGGGGGCCCCGTTTGTTTTGTGCCCCGCTTTGCCGGGGGCGGAACCTGTCTTTTCCCTTTTAATTTTTCGCGTCGATATGGTATTTTCCAGGCTGTGTTCCGTTATCTTCCCCCCCTTTTTTGCAAAGACCCCAAGCCATGGAAAAGATTATGAGTCGTCTGGCCACCCTGTTAGCCCTTACCGCTTTTTTGTTGTTTTCCCCCGGCCATGTGATGGCCGATCAGGATGAACAACCTCCCCGGATCGCCCTGCTGCCCCTGGAAATGATCGCGCCCCAGGAAATGAGCCACCTGCAGGACGGCATTCGCACCATGCTGGGCAGCCGCCTGGCCGCGACCCAGCAGGCGGCTCTGGTCTCCCGATCGACGGTGGAGCGGGAGCTGGCCGCCGTCGACCCGCCCCAGGAAGCCGATGATTATGCGGCCCTGGGCCGGCGACTTAAAGCCGATTACCTGATCGGCGGAGTGCTGACCGCGGTGGGCTCGGGCCTGAGCTTGGATTTGAATGTTTACGACATCCGGGCTGACGGCAGGGCCCGCGCTTTTTCCACCAGCGCCGCTTCCGAGGACGAAGT
>PWOG01000010.1 GCA_003557565.1 Desulfobulbaceae bacterium | reverse complement strand
CTGATCCGCCAGGCCCTGGAGAGCAACCAGTGGCACCGGGAAAAAACGGCGGTGATGCTGGATGTTTCCCGCAAAACCCTGTTTAGAAAAATGCGGCAGTTTAATCTTTAACCCGGACTTTTTCATCCATTACTGACCCATTATGGGTCAAAACTTACCCACATCATTTTTGACGCCATAACACAAATAGATACACCACAAATCTCCATAATCGGCGAGTCACAACTGTCCCGTTTCAATGACCGCGCCATCCCCCAAAAACTGCACACCACAAAAATAATTCTTTTAAAATCATTAGTTTAACAACTAAAAGTTCAAGTTGGCACGGGGCTTGCTAAATAATAAAAGTCAAAACCAAGCCCCCTCCGTCAGCAGGTCTTCGAGCCGGAACCGGCCTGCTGATTACCCTGTAATGCCCCTTGCGTCCCCCAACGCCTGGGGCATTACTTTTTCTATCAACGTTGTCGCCTCAGCTTGGATCATGGCCATCTTCCACCCTTGATACTTTTTTTATCTGAACCACCAGCCCTGTGCAAAGCCGTTGCATTGTCCCCTTCTCTTGGCTATCTTCCGTTAAGGTATTTAAACAACCAACCTCAACAAGGTTGCACAACCATGGAACATTTCGAACAATTGCTGGAAAAATCCACCGCCATTCACGGCCACATTTGCGCCGGGCAAGTGATCGGCGTCCGGCTGGCCATGATCGGTTTACGGGAAATCGGCATCGATGATCCGAGGGGCAGCCAGCGCAAGGATTTTTATGTGCTGGTGGAAATCGACCGCTGCGCCACCGACGCCATTCAAAGCGTCACCGGCTGCAGCCTGGGCAAACGCTCCCTTAAATGGCTCGATTACGGGATCATGGCCGCCACCTTCGTCAACCTTAAAACCGACCGGGCGGTGCGAATAACCGCCCTTGAAGAATCCCGGGAACTGGCGCGCAATTACTGCCCGGAGATCGAAGACAGGTATCAGCAGCAACTGCAGGCCTACCGGATCATGCCCGAGGAAGAACTGTTCCGGATGCAAAGAGTCCAGGTGGAAGTTCCCCGACAAGACCTGCCGGGCAGACCGCTGCGCCGGGTGCAGTGCCAGAGTTGCCAGGACTGGGTCCAGGACTGCCGGGAAGTTGAACAGGACGGCAGAACCCTTTGCCGACCCTGTGCCACGGGCCGTTATTACACCATCATGGAGTGACGCCGCCAAAGCATGACCCTTTTGGTAAGGCGACAAGGAGAACCTAAATCATGGCAAAAACCGTCCCGGTTGAAGAGGCGGTGGGCATGGTCCTGCCCCACGATATCACCGAAATCCGCAAGAACGAGTTCAAGGGCCGGGCCTTTCGCAAGGGTCATATAATCCGGGCCGAGGATGTGGACCACCTCAGGCGGCTGGGCAAGGAGCATATCTATATCCTGGAGCTGGGGCCCGGCGATATTCATGAAAACGAGGCGGCCGGGATGATGGCCGGCGCCCTGGCCGGAGACGGGGTCGAGGCCGGGGAAGAGCCGGTGGAGGGCAAGATCAATCTCCACGCGACCAGGGACGGCTTGCTGCGGGTTGAACAGGAGGCCCTGTATCGATTCAACCTGCTGGGGGAAGTAATGTGCGCCACCCTGCATGGAGAAACCCCGGTCAAAAAAGGCCAGCAGGTGGCCGCCACCCGACTGATCCCCCTGGTGGGAAGCAGGCAGATCGTTGACGAAGCGGTGGCCCTGGCCGGCAACCGGGGACAGGGGACGGTCCGGGTAGAGGCTCTGCGGCCCGCCCGGGCCGGCCTGGTAATCACCGGCAACGAAGTCTACCACGGCAAGATCAAAGATGCCTTCGAACCCGTCCTGCGCCAGAAGCTGGCAGATCTTGCCTCGGATGTGACCATGGTCCAAAAGGCCCCCGATGATCCCGAAGTAATCGCCGCCGCCATCAAATCCTGCCTGGAGGCCGGCGCCGATCTCATTGTCACCAGCGGTGGAATGTCGGTGGACCCAGACGACGTTACCCGGGAAGGAATCGCCCGGGCCGGCGCCAAGGATATGGTTTACGGCACTCCGGTCTTACCCGGAGCCATGTTCCTGGTCGGCTATATTGCTCATAACGGCCGGGAAGTCCCGATCCTGGGCCTGCCCGCCTGCGGCATGTTCCACCGCATCACGGTTTTCGACCTGGTTTTACCCAGAATTCTCGCCGGCGAAAAAATCAACCGCCAGTCCCTGGCCCGGCTGGGCCATGGCGGTCTCTGTCTTAACTGTAAAAACTGCCGCTACCCGGTCTGCCCCTTCGGCAAGGGCTGAGTAAGCGATCACATGGCACCGCATCTTGCGGCGATCGAGCCGGCTCACGTACTGATGTACGCTTCGCCGGCCCGCTCACCACAACCTGCGGCCCCTGTGACCGCTTACATCTTGGACCTCGTGATGAGTTACAGGTGAGTTACAGGGCTGAGGCTCAGTTATTGCGCCCTTTGACCAGGGCAATCAGGGTACCGACCATCTCCTTCATCTGCTCGGCCTGGGCGTTCAGCTCTTCGGAGGCGCTGGCGGCCTGCTCGGCGGCGCTGGCGTTATGCTGGGTCACTGAATCCATCTCGGAAACCCCGTTGTTGATCTGCTCGATCCCGGAGGACTGATCCCGGGAGGCGGCGGCGATCTCTCCCATCAGATGGGAGATTTTGACTATACTTTCGGAAACCTGGTTAAAGGACGTATCGGTGCTGGCCACCAGTTCATTGCCGGAGCGCACCTTGGTTACCGTGCTCTCAATAAGTTCGGCGGTGTTACGGGCCGCTTCTGAAGCGCGCAGGGCCAGGCTTCTCACTTCATCGGCCACAACCGCGAATCCAGCCCCGGCCTCGCCGGCCCGGGCCGCCTCCACCGCCGCGTTAAGGGCCAGCAGGTTGGTTTGAAAGGCGATCTCATCGATGGTTTTGATGATCTTGGAAGTCTCCTCGCTGGCCTGGGAAATCTCCGCCATGGACCCGGTCAGCTCTCTCATGGAATCGCTGGCGAACTCGATCACCTTGCGGGCCTCTTCCACCTGAACATCGGCCTGGCCAACGTTCTCGGCATTCTGTTTGGTCATGGAGGATATTTCATTCAACGACGCCGAACTTTCCTCGATGGCGGCGGCCTGGTTGCTGGCCCCGTCGGCCAGGGACTGACTGGCGGAAGCGACCTCCTCCGAAGCCGCGGCCACCTGGGTGGCTCCGGCATCCAACTGACCGGAGACCTCTTCCAAAATGCCAATCAGGATCAGGGCAAAGTAACGGGCCAGGAAAAGCATTACCAGAATCATCACCGTGGCCGTCATGGCTCCGCCGGTGAGGGCGTTTCGGGTCTGAGCCCTCCGGTTTTGAGCCAGTTCCAGGATCTGCTGGGAAAGCCCGCTTTCCACCTCTTTCATCAGATTGATCTTGGCGGTCATGGTGTCGAACCAGTTGGTGGCATCGATGCCAAAACCCCCGGTTTGCCAGCGTTCCAGGGCGGTCCTTTCCATGGCCGCCACCTGCTCCACCGCCGGTCCCCGCATCCGCTCACGATACAACCGCCGGGCCTGGTCACTGGCAAAGGACTGAAAGTTGTCCAAGAAAACCCGGCGGGCGGAAAGCAATTCGTTGAAACGTCTGAACATCCCATTGTAAAAACCATCCTGGGCGAAGACATTGCTTAGAACCGCCCGGGTTACCCCCATGCGCTCCTTGGCCTCGACAAAGTTGTAATAAGCGGTGAGCTCACGCATGATCTCCTGGTCCGGGCTGGCGGCGGCGATCATGGGAATGGAGGAAAGAAACATCCCGATGGCTTCGGTGTAAAAGTCGATGGCTTCGGAGCCGTCGATGGAAAGATCATCGACCCGGCGCCTAATTTCGGCGCTATGCTGTATGTTGTCCAGGGCCATCCGCAGCCTGTTGTAAACCTGCTGATCTTGCTGAACGGTGTTGGAAGCGGCGATGAAGTCACTTAAGGCCCGAATATCCCGGTCGGTGGCGGCCCGCTGCTCGGGCAGACGGTTGCCGAACTGACGCCCCTGGCTGCCGATGTAACCGGCGGTCATTCCCCGCTCCAACTGTGCCTGATGGGCGATCTCGGTGGCCAGGGCGGCGGCCTCCGACAACTCCTGCACATCCTTGGCCTGGCTGTAAACCCGATACCTCTCCTGGCCGTTGTACAGCAAAAATATTATCAGCAGGGTGGTAGGAACGAAGACCAGCAACTGCATCATGGTTTTAATCTTAAAATTTCGAATAAATTCCATGCCCATCACGATGCCTCCGTTTCTTGTTTGCCACCACTGCGACTCAGTGGCAACAGGATCCAGCGCAAATAACTGACGGGAAAGGATATTGATCAACCCATCCCGTATGCCTCAAAAGAATCCATATTAGATAACCTAACAAAAGTAAAGAAGTTATCTCGATTTTTTTTTTATACAACATCAATTACCCATGGGTAAAAACATTGATTCCCGAGCTTCCGGTTTTTTGTTATAGATAAT
>PWOG01000276.1 GCA_003557565.1 Desulfobulbaceae bacterium | reverse complement strand
GGACCGGCTCTACCTGGAGATGCAGGAGAACAACATCCCCGAGCAGCAGACGGTCAACGACGGGCTTAAAAAACTGGCCGCCGAGCTGGACCTGCCCCTGGTGGCCACCAACGACTGCCACTATCTCAACCGGGAGGAGGCCCAGGCCCACGAGATCCTGCTGTGTATCCAGACCGGCAAGACCATGGCCGATACCGGGCGTTTCCGCTTTGCCACCGACGAGCTGTTCTTCAAATCCCCCGAAGAGATGAAAAGCAGCTTCAGCCACTGCCCCGAGGCCCTTGCCGAGACGGTCAGGATCGCCGAGCGCTGCAACCTGGAGCTGGACCTGGAATCCCACCATTTCCCCTACTTTCCGGTACCGGAAGGGGAAACCCTGGAGAGCATGTTCACCCGGGACGCCCGCCAGGGCCTGGAGAAACGCTTCACCGAAATTCGCCGTCTGCGGGAACTGACCCCGGAGCAGGAGGAGATCTACCGCCAGCGTCTGGAGCATGAAATCGAGGTCATCCTCAAGATGGGCTTTCCCGGCTATTTTCTCATCGTGGCCGATTTTATCAACTGGGCCAAAAACCGGGAGATCGCGGTGGGCCCGGGCCGCGGCTCGGGAGCCGGCAGCCTGGTGGCCTGGGCCATGCGGATCACCGATATCGACCCCATCCCCTACGGCCTGATCTTTGAGCGGTTCCTCAATATCGAACGCCAGTCCATGCCCGACTTCGACGTGGACTTCTGCCAGGAACGCCGGGGCGAGGTAATCGAATACGTCCAGCACAAGTACGGCGGGGCCGAAAACGTGGCCCAGATCGTCACCTACGGCTCCATGAAGGCCCGGGCGGTGGTCCGCGACGTGGGCCGGGCCCTGGGGATGGCCTACGGCGAGGTGGACCGGGTCGCCAAGCTGATTCCCGAAGAACTGGGGATCACCCTGGAAAAGGCCCTGGAAAAGGAACCCCGGCTGCCGGACCTGATGAAGCGGGATTCCCAGGTGGCTGATTTGCTCAACGCCGCCCGGGTGCTGGAAGGCCTGCACCGCCACACCTCCACCCACGCCGCCGGGGTGGTGATCTCGCCGGAGCCCATGGTGGAGTATCTCCCCCTGTGCCGCGGGCCCAAGGGCGAGGTCCTGACCCAGTACGACATGAAGCACACCGAGATGACCGGGCTGGTCAAGTTCGACTTTCTGGGCCTCAAGACCCTCACCGTCATCCATCGGGCCTGCAAGCTGGTCAAGGCCGACCTGGGCCGGGAAATCGACATCACGGCCATTCCCATGGATGACCCCAAAACCTACGACCTGCTCTGCAAGGGCGACGCCCTGGGGGTCTTCCAGCTGGAAAGCTCCGGCATGCGCAGCCTGCTGATGAAGATGAAACCGGAGGTTTTCTCCGACCTCATCGCCCTGGTCGCCCTGTACCGCCCCGGACCGCTGGAGTCGGGGATGGTTGAGGACTTCGTCAACACCAAGCACGGCCGCATGGTGGCCAGGTATCCCCTGCCCCAACTGGAACCGATCCTCAAGGAAACCTACGGGGTGATCGTCTACCAGGAACAGGTGATGAAGATCGCCAACGTCCTGGCCGGCTACTCGCTGGGCGATGCCGACAACCTGCGGCGGGCCATGGGCAAGAAGATCGCCTCGGTGATGGACGCTGAAAAAGGCAAGTTCATGGCCGGTTGCGCCAAAAACGAGATCGACCCCAAGAAGGCTGAATACGTCTTTGATCTGATGGCCAAGTTCGCCGGTTACGGCTTCAACAAGAGCCACAGCGCCGCCTATGCCCTGGTGGCCTACCAGACCGCCTGGCTCAAGGCCCACTACCCGGCCCAGTTCATGGCCGCCCTGCTGTCCTGCGACATGGACAACACCGACAAGGTGGTGCGCTACATCAACGAGTGCAAGGAACGTGAAATCGAGGTCCTGCCCCCGGATATCAACGAGTCATACCGGGATTTCACGGTTATCGAAGATCGCATCCGGTTCGGCCTGGAGGCGGTGAAAAACGTCGGCGGCTCGGCTTTGGAGTCCATCATCGAAACCCGAGAGGCCGAGGGACCGTACAAGTCGCTGGTGGATTTCTGCCAGCGGGTGGACGGCCGCAAGGTCAACCGCCGGGTAATCGAAAGCCTGATCAAGGCCGGGGCCTTCGACTCCCTGGGGGCCAAGCGCTCCCAACTGACGGCCATTCTGGACCAGGCCCTGGACCAGGCCCAGGCCGCCCAGCGTGATCGCAACAGCGGCCAGATATCGCTTTTTACCGCCATGCCCGCGGAACAGGCCGACCAGGCCACCCATATAGAGCTGCCCGAGATCCCGGAGTGGGACGAAAAACAGCGTCTGATGCTGGAGAAGGAAACCGTGGGCTTTTACATCACCGGGCATCCCCTGGACAAGCACCGGCGCGAACTGGCGGCCCTGACCGACACCGACCTGCACCATCTCAAGGAATGGCCGGACAACCAGCCGGCCCGGATCGGCGGCCTGATCCGTCAGTTTAAAAATCACCGCAGCAAAAAAGGGGATCCCATGGCCTTTTTGACCCTGGAGGACACCCAGGATTCCACCGAGGTGGTGATCTTCCCCGAGGCCTACGCCAACTGCGCCCATCTGCTGGGCGGCGATGAACCCATCGTGATCCAGGGCAAGGTGCAGAAGGAGGAAGGCGGGGTGAAGATAATCGCCAGCACCGTGGATTCCCTGGCCGAGGCCCAGGTCAAGTACACCGATCGGGTGGTGATCCGGCTCAAGGCCGACAAGGTGGACCGGCCCCGGGTGGAGGCGGTGAAAAAAACCGTGCAGCGATTCCACGGCCCCTGTCGGGTCAGCCTCAGCCTTCTGTTTCCCGACCGGGGCGAGGTGGAGATCAACGCCTCGGAGGATCTGACCGTTCGTCCGTGCCGGGAATTCAGCGCCGAGGTGGAACAGCTGTTGGGCTACACCGCCCTGAGCTACCGCAAAAAAGCCACCCAGGACAACGGCAGTGACCGCCCCAACGGCCGTCCGCGCCGCCATGGAGCACCGCGGTGAGTATTATTGATCTTGTCCGCCAAAACCGGAGCTGCCGCAGCAGGAACAAAACGCCTCCTCATTTAGCGGGGAGTTCATCCAGGTAAGCCCGCAGACGGGCGGCCAGTTCCCGGCTGTCGATGAGCAGCGAGCATTCGTGGTTGTAGCTCAGGGCCGAATGGGTGAGATTGTGGCTGCCCATCAGGGTGAAACGTTGATCGATGACCACGATCTTGTTGTGGGTGGTGGTATCACGGGGGCCGAAATGCACCACTACCCCACCCTGCCGCAGGTTGCGGGCCAGGCGGCGGTGTTCTTGGGTAAGATCTTCGTCGTAAGCCGAATGTTCCAGGATAACCTCTACCTCCACCCCCCGTTGTCGGGCGTTCACCAGTTCTTCGGCGATTCTGGTCGGCCGATTGCCCTCCGTTCCGGTGGCCCGGAAGACAAACATGGCGACCTCCACCTGCCGGGAGGCACTTTTCAGCAAATGGAGCAGGGCCGGGTAATATTCGCCGTCGCAGAGCACCTGGATTTCACCGGGCCGGGTGACAATCAGTCGCCGGACATTGCCGGCCTCCAGCGGCCCGGAAACAGGCTCCTGGACTTGCTGGCCGTCCGCCAGCGAGCCCGGCTCGGTTACAGAGCTGCCCTCCTTGTCGGAGGGGCGAGCCAGGGTAGAAGGGCCGCTCAAACTCAGGTATGGCCGGATCGCTTCCAGGGTCCGGGGGCCGATGACCGGGCTGGCCAGCAGATCGTCGACCGTTTCAAACGGGCCGTGCTCCCGCCGCTGTTCCACAATGGCCCGGGCCCGGACCTCGCCGACAAACGGCAGCTCCTGCAGTTTCTCCACCCCGGCGCTGTTGATATTCACCGACCCTTCCAGGGCCGCCGCCGACGCCGGGACCAACCCCACCCCGGCCAACAGCACCAGCAAGAACAGCAGCCCCCAACAACCCCGCCGATCCGCCGGCCAACCATGACGCCCTTGCCGCTCAACTCCGATTCCCACGACCCTGCTTTCCCTTAATTCGATCTCCATCACCCTGCCCTCCTGCATTTTTTCGCCCATCAGGTTGATGCCGCCAACCCCTTTGCCTGCCGGCAATTTATCCATGTTCAGGATCCTGAGCAAGACCCGGCCGCCAATCTTTTTGGGCAGCGGTCAAGCGGCGTCACTGGCCGGACGGCAGGGCCGGTAAACGGCACCAAAGGCCGTCGCCCTTCATTTGATGCTTAACTTATCGCCTTAAATAGAGTATAATACACGGTTACATTCATTTTTCTTTTCCCCACTTCTTTATCAAGGTTACCATGACTGCCACCGACCTCCCCGCTTTTTCCCAGTTGCCACTGGCTCCGGCCATTCAGCAAGTGGTTGATGAACTCGGCTTTGAAAGCCCCACCCCGATCCAGGCCGAAAGCATACCGCCGCTGCTGGCCGGACGCGACCTGCTGGGCCAGGCCCAGACCGGTACCGGTAAGACCGCCGCCTTT
>PWOG01000262.1 GCA_003557565.1 Desulfobulbaceae bacterium | reverse complement strand
GATTTGATGGTATAATCATCGTCAGCGCCGGAAGTCGACGGGGGCTTCGGAATTAGTTCCGCGTGCGCGGTCCCAGTTTCATCCGTACTGACATCCTCATACTCCTGGCGTAGGACATCGAAGTGGGGATCCCCTTGGTGCTGGCGAATGGTTTCCTTCTCCTCCTCCTCACCATCAAGGATTGCACGGAAGATCACCTCAAGGGGGCGCCCGCAACGGCCATCCAGCGCGCGGGCGGATTCATCCCCGGACGATTGCCACGCTTCATCCCTCAAGTCCAGGGTGATGGTTCCTTTAAGGGTATCGCTGATCGTCTGTTGAACGATTTCTACCGGGTCTCCTTCCGCTGTTTGCTCGCATGAATCATAACCATTGATCGGAAGCATGCTGTGTACGGCTATTTGCCAATCGACGGATTCTTCCGGGGCACCGCCCAGCCATTCAAACTCAATGGTTTCCGGCTCGGCGATCAGGGAATCTTCCGCCCGGGTTCGCGCGACGAAGGGAATTCGCCCCTCCGAATCGGGGACCGGCGTCAACGCGATGTTGCCTGAAAACTCGACCGTGATCATTTGCCCGTGCGAGGAAGTACCGGCCTGCGCCGTGATGAAAAGCACCTGTTGTCCGCCAAGGCGTTCACCCTCCTGATTGAGGCCGTCCCATTCAATCCGATGGGTGAAGTTGGCGAGTTGCACGTACCAGAAGATACCGGCCAGAGGGTATCCATACATGATAGGTTCCTGGATGTTTTGCGATATCATTGCACCGGGCAGTAGACGGCCATTATGGTGGGCCATGATCCAGGGGTGGTGCATGGTCGAGGGCACGTATGCAAACCAGTTCGCCAAGACAAACGTATCCACCTCAATCTCGATGCTTTCTCCGGGCCGGGGCTGCTCCGGCATGACCCGGATATCCGTGATCGTCACGAGGGTGCAGGTTTGATAAGTACCACAGGCAAAGGAAGGCAGTGGGGTGAGCAACAGCAGGCCGGCAAGTAAAGCCTGACAAAACATGAAAGAGAGACAACGGGCCCGAGTCATCGCTGACCTCCATACCAGTGAAGCAGATGATAATAATTCGCTTCTGGCCGCGCCGACAAAAAACATGGAACATCAACGACAACCCAGTGCAACCGACTCGTCAAAAACTGATACTTTGTGCTAATAAACGCACCGGTAGCAGCTACCGACCAGCTTGTCAAGAAAAAAATCTGGGTAAAAGCGGCCTGATTTTGGATCTCCTTTGAAGTTGCGGAAGCCGAACCGGACGCGACGCGTCATTCCTCCGTCTTTCCGGCCGCCTCGAAGATGTCGTCCACCCGCCGGTGCAGGCGCTCCCGCATCCGCTCGACGCCGGCCTCTTCTCCCGCCACCGCCCGCTCGTTGAGCCGGCGGACGTCGCCGATGAACTCGTCCACCTTGCTCCGAAGGGGGTGATAGGACCGGTCGTCCGGCAGGAGGGGATCCGCCAGCCCCCAGACGCCGGCTTCCAGAAGGAGGAGGCCCACCACCACGATCCCCACCAGCCACAGTGAGTCGGTGGCGGTGGCGACCATCGCCAGGACCAGCACGATGCCGACGACCGTCAGGGTCGTCTGCAACGCCTCTCGGAGACGTCCCATACTCAGCTTTTTCGACATGCGACCACCTTTTCCTCCTCGGCTGGCTCGAAGGCGTGTTCGGCCACGGCCCCGTGGTAGACCGCGCACTCCACGCCCGTGGGCTCATGGCGCAGACGGGCCGACCAACCCTCCTGGCTGTACTGGTTCCCGTCGCCGACGCTCAGTTCCACCCCCACGTTTCCGCCGACGGAAAAATCCAACTCTTCGGCCAACGACGTATAGGTGCCGTTGATCGCCAAGTGCGTCTCCTGGGCGACGACGATGCCGCGGATCTGACCCTCCAGCGAGGCCTCCACGGCGCCCGTGGTGGCGTCTCCAAAGAACCTGGCCAGGATCATGGCCAGGATCCCCAAAATCGCAGTGACAATAAGCAGCTCGACCAGGGTGAGGCCCGACTGCCTTCGTTGCCGACCAACCTCCGATGTACTCATCGGCCCATCTCCCCGCCCTTGGCCTCCCTCTCCACGGCCGCGTCCCCGGGCCGCTCCGGGTCCGCCACCCCCGCGCACGACGCCGCCCCGGCCTCCTGGCCCGCCGCCTCCAACAGCGCGCCCACTCGCTCGTGCATGCGGGCCCGCAGGTTCTCGGCTTCCGCGGTCTTTCCCTCCACCACAAGCCAGTTCAACTCCCGGACGTCTCCCAGGAAGAGGTCCGTTTCCTGGCGAAGGGTCACGAACCTGCGCTCCTCAGGGAGGACGTTGGTGGACATACTCCAAACGCCGGTCCACAGAAGGATCAACCCCAGAAGCACAGCTCCCACCTGCCACCCGGAGCCCCCGGCCAGCACGATCCCCGTGATAACGGCCGCCACACCAGCCCCGGCCATGATCATCTCCATCATTTTCCGGGTTCGCATCGTCACCTCCTTTCTTCAGAGTCCCGGGCCAACGGCTGGTTGCGGATGGCGAGGACCACCACCATCAGGGCCGGTAGGTCCGGAGTCTCCACGGCCTGTATGCCGGCAAGGTGACAAAAACTCCCTTTCCGCCGCCCTGGCAAAAAAAACGGGGCATCAGCGAATACCCCGGGCTACCTGTCTCTCAAAAGCAGATATTTTGTGTTAATAATCTTACCCCTTAACGGCTGCCGGCCAGCCTGTCAATGAAAAACCAAAGGTAAAACCAGCCCGATCTTGGGAAGATACCCCGTTCGCTTTATCCCAGTGACCCAAAGAAGAGCTTACACCATCCCCAACAGCCTGAATCCCTCGCCCAAAAAGGGCAGAAAAAACCTTCAACACCGGGCGGCCTGGCAAGTGATGTTTTAATCATGAAACGCCTCTTGCTTTTGGCGTCAGGCGACATCCTTCACCTCCCAGCGCAGGAAAATGTGTTAGTGGTGGTTAGTTAAACTACTGCCAGGCAGTACCCCGTGATTGCTACCATTAATCGACCGCCCCGGTTGCCGGCGCCGACAGTTTAAACCGTCACTTTAACCTGAACTCTTGTGCCGCCGGCATTTTTTCGGCATAATACGCCAAAACGCTGCCGTTATTATCGTAAGTGGTCACAAAGCACCGCCATGAGCGGCGATCGGGCCGACTCACGTACTGATGCAGCTTCACCGTCGGGGCTCACCACAACCTGCGGCACCCTGTGACCGCTTATCCCGTGACCCCCGTGATCAGTTACGTATTATCTAACGCTCATCTTAAAGTTCAGAGGTCAGCAATCACCCCGCTTATTCACATGATGGAGCCGGTGATCACCTGCGTTCAGACAACAGTTGCAACCGGCAATGGAATTCAATCACTCCCAGGAAAAAGGTTTAACATCTATGCGACAGGCACAGGAAAACGACCAGGTAACGGTACAGTACGAAGGACGACTGGAAAACGGCGAGGTTTTCGAAACCTCCAACGACGCTTCACCCATGACCTTCCGGATCGGGGAAAACGCGGTACTGCCCTCGCTGGAACGGGCCGTCATCGGCATGACCGCCGACCAGACCCGCACCGTAAGCATCCCGCCGGAGGAAGGGTACGGCCCCCGCTACGAAGAGCTGGAAATGACGGTGCCTCGGGAAAACTTCGGCGACCGGGAAATCAAACCGGGAATGGTGGTGGCCATGAATTTGGAGCGCGACGGCCAGACCCACCGCCTGCCCGCTGAAATCAAAGCTGTCGAGGACGACCGGGTGCGGGTGGATTTCAATCACCCCCTGGCCGGCCGGCAACTTTTCTACACCCTCACGGTGCAGGAAATCAAACCGGCAGAGAACAATGATGCCGCCTGAGGCTTCCGCCGCCCGGGCCATTTTAAGTATTGCCGGCAGCGACCCCTCGGGGGGCGCCGGCCTCCAGGCCGACCTCAAAACCTTCACCGCCCTGGGGGTCTACGGGGCGGCGGCCGTCACCTGCATCACCGTTCAGAACAGCCAGGGAGTGCGGTATTTCGAGCCCCTTCCCCCCCGGCTGGTGAGTGACCAGATCCAGGCGGTACTGACCGACTTGCCGGTGAGCCATGTTAAAATCGGCATGCTCGGCAACCAGGCCGTCGCCACAGCGGTGGCCGGGGCCCTGGCTGAATTCAGCGGCGAAATAATTTATGACCCGGTGATGCTGTCCGGCAGCGGCCACAGCCTTTATCAAAGCCCCGACGACGCCAATGAGCCGTCGGGGCTGCCCGGGGAGCTGCTGGACCGGGTCACCGCCCTGACCCCCAATCTGCCCGAGCTGGCGGTTTTGTGCGGTCGTCAGGCTGCGGAACTGGAGGCCGCCGTCGCCGCCGATTACCGCACCAGCCTGGCCGGCGCCGCCGCTGAACTTTTCACGCGTTACCGCCGTCTTCGGGCCGTAGTGATCACCGGCGCCCACCATCAACCGGAGAGCGCCGTGATCCACGATATTCTGTGCCAGCGGGAAGGCAAAAAAAAATTGCG
>PWOG01000064.1 GCA_003557565.1 Desulfobulbaceae bacterium | reverse complement strand
GTTCCAAATCCGCCGGCCTTCAATTGCGCTTCTCCGGAATTAACGCAGACATCAGGCGCCGGCTCGTAACTGCTAAAAGCCAAGGTCGCCTCACGGGGATCACCGCTATCGTCGCCCACTATGCTCACCCCGTCAGGCAAAGGATCCGTTCCCATCAAATCCATAATATCTTCGAACATATTGTCAAATTCCGTCACCATCCAGATGAAATTTTCAGCCAGTTCCTGACTGTTATCATCATTATCAAGAGTCGCCTCGCTGTCTGCACCTGGAAATTCAGTGTCGCTGGTACCCGAACCGGGGCCGGGGCCGGTATCGACCTTCTTGCTGCTGCTGCTACTGCTGCTGCAGGCGGCCAGGGCCGCGATCAGCAGCAGGGAGGCCAGAACGGCCAAGAATCTTGTGGACCAATTGCCGGGTTTCATGAGTACACCTCCTTGTGTAAGTGATCACGGGGGCAAAATGGTAAGCGGTCACAGGGCACCGCATCTTGCGGCGATCGGGCCGGCTCACGTACTGATGTACGCTTCGCCGTCCCGCTCACCACAACCTGCGGCACCCTGTGACCGCTTACCTCCTTAGTCCTGGACAACGGTCATGTTTTCCTGACCGACTCATCCCTTTACATAACAATCAGTTTATATGAAACTGGACCAGAAAAAAGTCAAGGGAAAAGTCAGGGCCGAATGTCGGACCACCACCCCGCTTAAATATAATCAATTTCTTCAGATAGTTATTTCGTTAACAATAGGGAATCAATGACTTCGACCCCATTGATCCAGCCGACCAAGGCCGATAACCCGCTCTCGCGGCCCTGCCGGTTCATCGCTCCACTCGTGTTACTTTATATTCCCATTCTTCCGGCCAGGTGTCGGGATGATAGTGGATCTCCACAAGGGCGAAATAGGCATGTGATTCCAGCTCATCAAGGTATTCCACCCACAAGTCCCAGGTATCGCCCGTTTCCTGGCGCATGTCCTGCTGCTGGCCGCTGATTTCACCCCCCATCCCCTGCATCAACGCCGCTGCTTCCTGCATGCGGCCCTGGCTCATCAGGGTCTCCATCTTTTGGGCCATGGCCTCGTGCCGGTCGCGTTGATCGGCCTGCCCCTGATTCAAGGGATCACCGGCACGTTCCTCATATTCCCTGAAAAGAACTTCATCTTCGTTATTTAAATAAAAGGCGCTGAAAAGATGCGCGTATCGCCGACACATTTCGTCAACATCCGAGTAATCCTTACCAGGGTTGGTCGAAGCCGCGGTTCGTAAATTGACGAACACCGGCTCCACTTGGCAAACATCGTGAACGGGAGGCTCGGGGACCAGCACCCGCACCGCCAATTCTCCCGCCCCCATGAAGTCATCCGGATCCATGTAGTCACCCTTTCTTACGGGCCACGATAATTCTTCCACGCGCTTTATCACCCGCTCATAACCATTGCGGTCGCTCATGGCCTGGAGAGGCCCGACTTCTCGCTCATAAAAGTCGATCAAGGCGTCCACGTCATTTTCCTTCAAACCAAATGGCGCCACATCCAGTATTGTCGGCAACCGTTCGGCACCGGGCGGCGGCGGGGCCACCAATCGGTCGCCGGTCAACTGGAATTGCGGCTCCGGTGCTGCCGTCACCACCCCCGACACCATCATCGCCAATGATGCAACCAGCAATAATCTTACGCAGTCAAATCCCATGGCTATCACCCCTTAAGAAGACAGTTTTTTATTTTAAACCCCATTAATTATCGCTGGGAGAGGTAACATCAAACTCCGGATGGCCGGTGCCGGCACACAACAACTCCGGGCAACCGGACATGTTCTCCTGACTAACCCTCCCCTTATCATAACAAATTTAGTTTATGTCCCCGGTTCATCAAAAAGTCAAGCCCCAAAACCATTATCCATTTTAGTTGCTTGAATTTATTAATTATTTTTTCAGCAGGCCAATACGAGACAAGAAAAAAAAAGGGGGGGGGTGGGTGTACATAAAATTATACATGATTTGGTAATCAGGGAAACAGCCGCAACGGGTGAAAGCCAGCAATCTCAGCCAGGCCGTGCGCCAGGGCCAACAATTGGCCCGGCAGGATGGAGGGCAACTGGAGAAACTTAAAAATTTATGAACGACCCGGGATTCAACCTATCCGGTTAGAGTTGTCGTAGAGGAAAGCGACGGCCTTGCTTTGGCCGCGGCGGACAGGCATCCTTACACCGAAAAGCAAGCTCTTGTAGCTTATGCGCCACGGCTTTTCATATTTCACTGCCCTCCTGCTCGATGTGTTGCCGTAGAGCCGGGGAAGCTTGTTCAATGGCGACCAGATCGACGATAATTTCCGGGTCAAGAGAGGTAACGGCGGCCACGGCCGACAGAAAATCCTGATCTGCAAGACCCTGGAGGGCCAGATCTACATCTGAGCGTTCACCGAAATGCTCGGGCCTTAACAGGGAACCGAAGACAACCACTTTCTCCACGTGGAAACGTTGCCGCAACAGTGCCGCCGCCTGTCGGGCAACTTTCCGGCCATGTTCAAGGCGTTGTCTGCGGCGTTCGGTATCGGCGGCGGCTCTCAGCCTGGCCGTACGGCGGTAGGCGGCCATTGCCTCGGCGCTTATTTTTTCCGTTGCTTGCATAGTTGAGTAGCTCTATCACACCTTTGCTAAATTGGTCAATCCTGTGGACATTCCAAAATCTCCCGCCTGTTATTGGGCTCACCTAATTTTGATAGCCTCGCAAAAACCAGCCAAAGGAGTTGGTCGGTAACGCGAAAACAATTAGTTACAAAGCGCACCCAGTCGGCGGCGCGTCTTTTTGCGACGCCGACAATTTTCCGACGAATCACCGTCCGTAGTCTCGGTTATGGGAGTGTTGATTCGCGGAACTAAAGGTGAAACCATGAACACCATATCTTATTTCAATGGAGACGTCGGTCGCCGAAACCGCCTATAGTGACTACAGGACGCTAACGGGAGCGGTAGAGGCGGTGCCGCCGGATATAACCAGCCACCGGCGGCGGGACCAGGCCGGAGATGTCTTCGCCGGCCCTGAGCTTGCGGCGAATGGTGGTGGAGGAGACCAGAAAGGCGTTGACCGGCAGGGGGTAGAGAAAGGCGCCCCGGGGGTGGGACCAGCGGTTGTGGGCCGGGTCGTGCCTGAAGTTTTCCGGCAGGCTGGAGATCTGGTCGTTCAAGTGGCCTGGGGCGCTGTCCGGGCGCTCGGCGACCAGGAAGTGGGCGTAGTGGAACAGTTCGGGGTAATCTTTCCAGGTGGTGATCTCGACGAAGGCGTCGGAGCCGATGATGAAGTAAAGTTCGCGGTCCCGGCCCAGCTGTTGGCGCAACTGGCGCAGGGTATCGACGCTGTAGGAAGGGCCAGGGCGCTGTTGCTCCATCAGGTTGACGGCAAAGGCGGGCTGGTCGGCCAGGGCCAGTTCCAGCATGGCCGCCCGGTGGGCAAAGGACGTCACCGGTTCATCCAGTTTGTGGGGCGGCTGGGCGGCTGGAATGAACCACACCAGGTCCAGGTTAAACTCCCGCCACGCCGCCTCGGCCAGCACCAGATGCCCGTTATGGACCGGATCGAAGGTGCCGCCCAGTACCCCAACCCGCCGGCGGCGCTCAGTCATGCTCCGGCCTCCAGGCACCGTCGGGGCCTACTGCCGAATCTCGCCATCACCATAAACAATGAACTTGCAGGTGGTCAGCTCGCGCAGGCCCATGGGGCCAAAAGCGTGGAGCTTGGTGGTGCTGATGCCGATCTCGGCCCCCAGGCCGTACTGGCCGCCATCGCTGAAACGGGTGGAGGCATTGACCATCACCGAAGACGAATCCACTTCCCGGAGAAAACGCTGGGCATGGGCGTAATCTTTGGTAATGATGGTTTCGGTGTGCTGGGAGCCGTAGCGGGCGATATGGTCCATGGCCTCGTCGAGATCGGCCACCACCTTAACCGCCAGGATCAGGTCGAGAAATTCCATGCCCCAGTCGTCGTCGCCGGCTGGTTTGGCGTCGGGCAGCAGGGCGGTGGTTTGGGGGCAGCCCCGCAGTTCCACCCCGGCGGCAGTCAGCCTGGCGGCGACGGCGGGCAGAAATTCCGCCGCCGCCCCGCGGTGCACCAGCAGGGTCTCCAGGGAATTGCAGACTCCCGGACGCTGGGCCTTGCCGTTGAGCACGATGTCGGCGGCCATCTCCAGATCGGCGCCGCTGTCGACAAAGGCGTGGCAGACCCCCTTGTAGTGCTTGAGCACCGGAATCCGGGAGTTGGAGGCGACAAAACGGATCAGCCCCTCACCGCCCCGGGGGATGATCAGGTCGATCTCTTCTTCCTGCTGCAGCATGCAGGTCACCGCCTCGCGGTCAGTCACCGGAATCACCTGGACGGCCGCCGGGTCGATCTGCTCCGCCGCCAGACTTTCCCCCAGCACTTTGGCCAGGGCCAGGTTGGAGTGCAGGGCTTCGGAGCCGCCGCGCAGGAGCACGGCGTTGCCGGCCTTCAGGCACAGGGCGGCGGCATCCACGGTGACGTTGG
>PWOG01000032.1 GCA_003557565.1 Desulfobulbaceae bacterium | reverse complement strand
TTGTGATTGTCGCCGTCACGATTGCCCTCGCCATTGGCCAGGTTATGTTTTTGATTGTAGCTGACCAGGTCATGCAGGGTAAAGCCGTCGTGGCTGGTAATAAAATTTATGGAGTTGATCGGTTTGCGGCCGTTGGTGGCGTACAGATCGGAGCTGCCGGCAATCCTGGTGGCCAGAGAGGCCACGCTGTGATCATGGCCGCAGAGAAAGCGGCGGACATCGTCGCGGAAGCGGCCGTTCAATTCGGCCCAGCGATGGTGGGAAGAAAAGGTGCCTACCTGATAGAGACCGGCGGCATCCCAGGCCTCGGCGATGATTTTGGTTCTGGCCAGGATCGGATCCTCGGCGATTTTCTCCACCATGGGCGGGTTGGCCAGCACCTCGCCATCCATTCCCCGGCCCATGATGGAGGCCAGATCGAAACGAAAGCCGTCCACATGCATCTCCATCACCCAGTAACGCAGGCAGTCCATGATCACATGGCGTACCCAGGGATGGTTGCAGTTGACCGTGTTACCGCAGCCCGTGAAGTTGAGATACTCCCTGGTAACCGGGTCCAGCAGGTAGTAGATGACATTGTCGATCCCCCGGAAGCTGACACTGGGCCCGTCGGCCCCGCCCTCGGCGGTGTGATTGTAGACCACATCCAGGATCACCTCGATCCCGGCGGCATGCAGGGCCTTGACCATTTCCTTGAACTCCCGCACCTGGTTGCCGTTGCGGCCGTTGACCGCATAGGCCGCCTTGGGGGCAAAAAAGGCCAGGGGCGAATAGCCCCAGAAATTTTTGAGCTTTTCCCCGGTTTCCGGGTTGACCAGGGTGTTTTCCAGTTCGTTGAACTCCGCCACCGGCATCAGCTGCACGGCGGTAATACCCAGCTTTTGCAGATAGGGAATTTTTTCCACTACTCCCCGGTAGGTACCGGGATGTTTTACCCCGGACGAGGGGTGGCGGGTATAACCCCGGACATGCATTTCATAAATAACGCTCTCCTCCAGGGGGATATTGAGCGGCCGGTCCCGCTGCCAGTCGAAATCGTCTTCAATATAGAGGCAACGGCGCTGGAAGCTGGTTAAAGAATCGGGCAAGAGCCCCTGGCGCCGGTAGGCCTCCCCCCAGTCCGAACCGCCGGTAAGGGCCTTGGCGTAAGGATCAAGCAGCACCAGGTGGGGCTGAAAAAAATGGCCCTCTCCCTCCGGATCGAAAGGCCCATGCAGGCGGTAGCCGTAACGCAGGGCGGGATCGAAATCCTTGACCAGAATATGCCAGACCTCCCCGGTGCGATGATAATCGGGATCAAGGGGCAGCTCGGCCACCGGTTCCTCGACGTTGGTCCGGAAAAAGACCAGGGAAACCGCCTCGGCATGACGGGAGAACAAAGCGAAGTTGTAGCCCGCCGTCGTCCGGCTGACCCCCATGGGCAGCGGCGAGCCGCAGGATGTAGCAAATTTCAACTTTTTTTTCGTCATAACCGCCAATTATTGTTTCATGGTTGTTTTCGGTCCAGCCGTCGGCTATTTTCAACAACGATAATCGCAATTCAGCATGGTCCGCCTTACCTGCGGCACCACATGACCGCTTACAGGACAAACCCTGTGATTGAGGGATAAATGATCACGGGGCACAAGGAAACTTCCCCATGAACCGAAACCTGGCCCTTATATTACTGATTCTGCTGGGCGCGATCCTGCTGCACAGCTTATATTCCATGTACCATGGACGGTTCGGCGAAGCCATGATCATGTATCCCCTGCTGGTGGTCTGCTACCTGGTTTTCATGGGTCGCGGCAAGTGGAAGCTGGGGGACGATGAAGAGGATCCCCACGATGACTCCCCGGGCGATAACCATGATGACCACCCTTCCCGGCGTTAATCAACCACCATCCTTGCGGTGATCCAATGACCATACGCCTGCTGCTGTATCTGCTGAGCTTTGCCGCTTTGCTCTACCTCGCCGGCGGTCTGCTGCTTTTTCTTTTCCAGGAACGGATTATCCACCTGCCCCATGTCCCCGGCCGGTCCATTACCGCCACCCCCGGGGAACTGGGCCTGGCGTGGCGGGACATTGAAATAGTCAGCAAGGACGGCCTGCGCCTCCATGGCTGGCATATTCCCGGCCCCGAAGGGGCTCCCACCGTACTTTTTTTCCACGGCAACGCCGGTAATATTTCCCATCGGCTGGACTCTGTGCAAATCTTCCACCAGCTGGGGCTGGAGGTGGTGCTCTTTGACTATCGCGGCTATGGCCGCAGCGAAGGCCGGGCCCGGGAAGCCGGACTCCACCTTGACGCCCGGGCCGCCGCCGACTGGCTGTACGACTCCCTGGGTGCCGATCCGACCCGCACCATTTATCATGGCCGCTCCCTGGGCGGAGCCCTGGCCGCCAGCGCCGCCCGACACCGCCCGCCGGCGGCCCTGGTCCTGGAATCCACCCTGCTCTCGGCCCCGGAGGCGGCGGCGGATCTTTACCCGATCTACCCCACCGGCCTGCTCACCCGCCTGGAATACGCCACCGCCGATTATATCCAAGAGCTACAGCTGCCGATCCTGATTATTCACAGCCCGGACGACGATGTCATCCCCTTCAGGCACGGGGTTGAGTTGGCTGAACTTGCCGGTCCCCGCGGTGAATTGCTGCCCATCCGGGGTGACCACAACTGCGGTTTTCTGGTCAGCGGCACCTTATACACCGACGGCCTGCGGGACTTTATTGCCCGCCATGTCGGGCAGAACCGCTAACACCTCAACTTGGCAACCTTTCACCGGGGTGGGCAACCTGTTGGTTGAACTGGCCGTAACCCCAACCCCCGGGCCCCAAGCAGAAGTCTTGCAGACCGGCGCCGCGTACACAGGGTACCAAAAGCCTGGCTGATTGGCCGAATCTGCGGCACGGCTGCTGGGGTTACTCAACCTGCGGTGCCCTGTGATCCCTTGCGGGACAGACCCGGTTTTGACCACCTGAAACCAGCCGAAACATCCGGACCGGATCCGGTCATCAACCGCCCCGGCCAGGTGACCCGCCCAGGTGCCCCGCCCAGGTGCCCTCGTTAAAGCCACCCAGCAGCCCGCCCAAGATCATGAAAAACAGAGAAAATATGAAAAACAGAATAATTATCGCCGGAATAGCCGCAATCGACCATTTAACCATAAATACCACCATGGACCAAAACGGCATCCTGATATCGACCACCACTACCAGATTATTTTTTTCTTCCACGCCACTCCTCCTGGATCCAAGTTAATATTTTTTGCTCGACACCCCGCTGCTGAATTGTCACTATGTGGCATGACCACGATTTTTCCGGCAATAATCCGGGCAGCCCGATTACGCAGCCTGACTTCTAATGATACAGGAAATTTACCCACCCCCCAAACAAGCCAAATTAAATCTTGCCTGAGCGTAATTAATGCATATAATAATCATATGCATTAATTACGGATTATCCCCACTCGGGCGCGGACTCACCACCGCCGGTGTGGGCTGCCGACAACCAGAAAACGATGAAATTCTGATTATTACTGCCAGCAACTTCAGCAAAAGGAGGCAACATGGGACTGCAAGAGAAACTGGGCACCAACGCCCCTACGGAAATCAGCATTGACTGGGACATGACCCCGGCGGACACCTTCGGCATTTTTGAAAGCTGGGGCGGCAAGATGCGGGTGCGCAACAAAAGCGAACGTTATTATTATTTTTATATCGATGGCTGGACCGACCCTCCACGCCTGCTTTTCATGGAGCGGGGGGTTAAGTACGCCCGGGTACTGGCACGGATCATGGCACCGCAGGAGATGATCGACAGTTGCGTGGCCAGTCAGGGCAAAGGGCTGCTGGATAAGCACTACGCCATCAACGAGGAACTGAAGCAATGGCTGCAAGCCAACGTCCTGGAGGGTGGCGCCCCATCGCTGGTGGTGCCTTGCGAGGCGGAAGAAGAAGCGGAGTCCGGGGTAACCGGCCTGCCCGCCCCGGGAGAACTCTCCGACCCGGTGGACCGGCTTGACCTGCGCCGTCAATCGGCCTTCATCAGCGCCGAAGAAGTACCGGAGATACTCAAAAGATTCGATTTTTACGACTCCCAGCGCCACCCCGCAGGCAAACAACAGGCCCTGCTGGTGGACAACGGCGACGGACTGACGGTCAGCGATCTGCGCTGCGGGGTGATGTGGCAGCGGGGTGGTTGCGACATCGGCAATCACCGCCACGTGGCCGCATATATCACCGACCTCAACCGGCAAAAATTCGCCGGCCACGATGACTGGCGCCTGCCCACCATGGAAGAGGCTCTGGCCCTGCTGGGTCCGGAACGCAACGACAAGGGGCTGCTGATCTCCCGGGCCTTTTCCTGGGAGCAACCCTTCATTTTTCTGGCCGATGAACGTAAACCCGGCGGTTACTGGTTCATCGATTTCAAACAGGGCACGGTCTTCTGGGCCTCGGGCACCATCCCCGGCGGCTTCGGCCGCGCCGTCAGAAGTCTGTAGACAAGCGATCGCCGAGTCACCGCAACACATCGGTTAACGGCCC
>PWOG01000107.1 GCA_003557565.1 Desulfobulbaceae bacterium | reverse complement strand
GCCCTTCGGCGACGGTGAACCCCATGCCGGCAAAGATGGCGCAGATCTCGCTCATGACCTGGGTCACCGGATGGAGACGGCCGGCGGGGCGGCGCCGGCCGGGAAGGGTCAGGTCCAGCCGCGGTCCCTGGGCCTCCGCGCCGCCGGCAAGCTCGTCCCGGCGGGCGTTGAAGGCGGCCTCCAGGACGGCCCTGCTTTCATTGGCCAGTTTGCCCAGCCGGGGACGCTCCTCGGGGGAAACCTGGCCCAGGCTGCGCATCAGGGCGGTGAACCGGCCCTTGCGCCCCAGATATTCGACCCGGAAGGGCTCGAGCTCTTCCGGGTCGGTAATTCGCGCCAGGGCCGCTTCAGCCTCGGCGCGCAGGCGCTGAAGTTCCTCTTCCATAACCGCGGCGAACCTTAGTGGCTTTGGGAGGTCTGAACCACGGCGGCGAAGCCGGAGGGGTCCATGATGGCCAGATTGGCCAGAACCTTGCGATCGAGATCGACCCCGGCCTTCTTCAGACCGCCCATCAAACGGCTGTAGGTGGTGCCGTGGTCGTGGGCGGCCGCACCGATGCGGACGATCCAGAGACTGCGGAAATCACGTTTTTTCTGGCGACGGTCCCGGTAGGCGTACGTCAGGGAGCGGTCCACCGCCTCGGTGGCGCTGCGATACAAACGATGCCGGCCACCGACAAAGCCGCTGGCCTGCTTCAAAACTCTTTTCCGGCGCCGACGCGCCTTGAATCCACGGGTTACCCTGGGCATAACTGCTCTCCTTTAAAGATATGGAAGTATGCGTTTAATGCTGGTGACATTGGTGGCGTCCACAATGGCACCCTGGCGATACGCACGTTTTCTCTTGGTTGATTTCTTGGTGAGGATATGGTTGGCAAAGGCCTTGCGCCGAACCACCTTGCCGGTGCCGGTGCACTTGAAGCGCTTGGCCGCTCCCCGGTTGGATTTCATCTTAGGCATAATCGCTCCTTATAAACTTTAGGCTTACTTGGGTCCCAGCAGCATGGTCATTTGCCGCCCTTCCATCTTGGGCGCCTGCAGGATGTTAGCGTCTTCAACCAGACCCTCGGCGATTCGGTTGAGTACCCCGACCCCCAGAGTTTCGGCGTAAACAATTTCCCGCCCCCGAAAGCGCAGGGTAACCTTGACCTTGTTGTTCTGGTCGAGAAATTTCTTGATATTTTTTATTTTAAAGTCCAGGTCGTGCTTCTCGGTTTTGGGCCGGAGCTTGATCTCCTTGACCTCGACCACCGCCTGTTTCTTCTTGGCGTCCTGCTGTTTCTTGCTCAGCTCATAGCGGTATTTGCCGTAATCCATGATACGGCATACCGGAGGCTTGGCGGTGGGAGACACCTCCACCAGGTCCAGCCCGCTCTCTTCCGCCTTATACAGGGCCTCACGGGGCGTCATAATCCCCAACTGCTGGCCCTCGGCATCGATCAGCCGTACCTCGTCGCAGCGGATCTGCTGATTGGTCCTGGCGCGTACTTCTTTTTTTTCCGGATCTTTTCTTTTTCCCTTAATGGTCTCCGTCCTCCGTTTCAAATGACCGCCGGCAACGTCGCTGGAGCAGCCCCGCCTGCGGCAGCGGCCCGGTTTTACGTACCGATGTACGCCACACCGGAAGGCTTGCCGCAACCTGGCACTCTGCCTGACCGTTGCGTACTGACATGAGCTTGTGGGCAATTACAACCGCCTACGTCCGGTGAAGCCAAAGGGGATCAGCCCGGGGTTGCACGGTTATCGGCCCATGCCGCATATTTCACGTTTTCTTGTGCCGGGAGCCGGGAAGCAGGACACCTCCGGTTGCAGCGCTCCAGACATCATGAAAGCTAACGCAAACAGGAATATATAACATATTCACGACGGATTGCGCCAATAAATTCGTCAATAACCGAGGTTTGGGCGCCTAGGCCCGGCCCTGCTCCCCGGTTTCCGCCGCCACCAACGAGGCGAATTCGTCGATGGTCATGGCCGGCAGGTTCTTGCCGTCGCGCTGCCGGACGGTCACCGTGCCCGCGGCCGCTTCCTGGTCGCCGACGATGAGCATATATGGAATCTTCTGCAGCTGGGCCTCGCGGATCTTGTAATTGAGCTTTTCGTTGCGCAGGTCCTTCTCCACCCGCACCCCGGCCCGGCGGAGGGCGGTATAGACCTCCCGGCCGTAGTCGAGCTGGGCATCGGTGATGTTGCAGATCCGGGCCTGCACCGGGGCCAGCCAGAGGGGGAAAGCCCCGGCGTAATGCTCGATGAGGACCCCGAAAAAACGCTCCAGCGAGCCCATAAGGGCCCGGTGAATCATGATCGGCCGGTGCTCGGCGCCGTCATCGCCGGTATAGCTCAGATCAAAGCGTTCCGGCAGGTTGAAGTCCACCTGAATGGTGGAACACTGCCAGGCCCGGCCCAGCACATCCTTGATCTTGATGTCGATTTTGGGGCCGTAAAACACCCCCTCACCGGGATCGATGCTGTAATCCAGCCCCCGGTGCTCCAGGGCCGCCTGCAGGGCCGAGGTGGACTGATCCCAGTGGGCGTCGCTGCCGACGTACTTTTCCGGGCGGGTGGAAAGATAGATATCGTAATCGTCAAAACCGAAGGCCTTGAGTACCTGGAGGTTGAGATCGAGGATCCGGAAGATCTCCTCTTCCAGGTGATCGGGCCGGCAGAAGATGTGGGCGTCGTCCTGGGTAAAGCCCCGCACCCGCATGAGCCCGTGCAGGGCCCCGGTTTTCTCGAAGCGGTAAACCGTGCCCAGTTCGCACCAGCGCAGGGGAAATTCCCGGTAGCTGCGCTTGTGGGTTTTATAAATGGCGATATGAAAGGGGCAGTTCATAGGCTTTAATTGATACTGCACGCCCTCGATATCCATTGCCGCGAACATGTTGTCGGCATAGAAATCGAGATGACCGCTGGTCTGCCACAGTTCACGCCGGGCGATATGGGGGGTGGAAAGCAGCTCGTAGTCGTGACGGTAATGCTCCCGCCGCCAGTAATCCTCGATGATCCGCCGCATCAGGGCCCCTTTGGGCTGCCACAGAATCAGTCCCGGCCCGACCTGGTCCTGTATGGAAAACAGGTCCAGCTCCTTGCCGAGTTTGCGGTGATCACGCTTTTTGGCCTCTTCCAGGCGGTCGAGATGGGCCCGCAGCTCTTTTTTGTCGAAAAAAGCGGTGCCGTAGATCCGCTGCAGCATCCGGTTGTTCTCATCGCCGCGCCAGTAGGCCCCGGCCAGCCGGATCAGCTTGAAGGCCTTGAGCCAGCCGGTGGTGGGCAGGTGCGGACCGCGGCAAAGATCGACAAAATCGCCCTGGCGGTAAAGGCTCACCTGCGGGGCCTCGATCTCCTCGAGCAACTCCAACTTGTAATGCTGCCCCTGGCGGCGGAAAAGCTCCAGGGCCTCGGCCCGGTCCAGCTCCTGGCGCTGAAAAGGTCGGTCTTCGGCGGCGATGGCGGCCATCCGCTCCTCGATTTTGGCCAGATCCTCGGGGGTGAAGGGATGATCGCGGTCGAAATCGTAATAGAAACCGTCGGCGGTGGCCGGCCCGATGGTGACTTGGACATCATCGCCGAATATTTCCAGCACCGCCTCGGCCATGACGTGGGCCGCGCTGTGACGCAAGATCTCCAGAGCCTCGGGACTTTCCGGGGTGATCGCGGCAACCTCGCCACCGGCCCGCAGGGCGGCACCAAGATCGACGATATCCTCCCCCACCCGCAGGGCCAGGGCCCGCTTACGCACCTTGTTGGAAAACATCTCCTTGAGTGCTTCGGCGGCGGTGATCCCGGCGGGAAAGTTCCGGCTTTGTTCGGCGTTGGTCAGGGTAATTTCAGTCATTACAGGCAGTCATCAGTAAAAACGAAGCTCCGCCAAGGGTGCTCCAGCCAGGCTGGAGGCCCTCACGGAGCCCCGGTGGGTGTTCCTGGTAGGCGCGGGCGGGATTGAACCGCCGACTTCTACCGTGTCAAGGTAGCGCTCTCCCACTGAGCTACGCGCCTGCTCTGGGGTAAGCGGTCACAGGGCACCGCATCTTGCGACCATCGGGCCGGCTCACGTACTGATGTACGTATCGCCGGCCCGATCGCCGCAACCTGCGGCACCCTGTGACCGCTTACCCTTTGGCCCCCCGTGATCACTTACGGTGTGTGTGGGGGGGGCGACCAACCAATCCCCAGCCAGCGGGTATTGGTCCGAAAGGCAAAGGAGATACCAAGTTGGCGCCCCCCTGTCAAGCAGAAAACTGGAGGTAAGCGATCACGGAGGCACCACGAACTGCTGGCTTAACGAAACGTAACCGCTCAGCAGCACCGCAGATTCGGGTTAGCAGCCAGGCGCCGCGTACACAGGGTACTCAAGCCTGACTGCTAACCCAAAGGTGCTGGAGGTAAGCGATCGCGGAGGCACCACGAACTGCTGGCTTAACGAAACGTAACCGCTCAGCAGTGCCGCAGATTCGGGTTAGCAGCCAGGCGCCGCGTACACAGGGTACTCAAGCCTGGCTGCTAACCCGAAGGTGCGGTGCTGCTGAGCGGTTACGGCTCCTGGCGGG
>PWOG01000017.1 GCA_003557565.1 Desulfobulbaceae bacterium | reverse complement strand
GCGATCATCGGCGCCCTGGTGCATATCGGCAACCATGCCTTTATGAAGACCACCCTCTTTTTCTGCGCCGGGCTGCTGATGCGCCAGGCCGGTATTCAGCGGGTCAGCGAGATGGGCGGCATCGCCCGGAACCTGCCCCTGACCATGGGGGCCTTTGCCGTTGCCGCCCTGGGTATGATCGGGGTGCCGCCCCTGGCGGGATTCGTCAGCAAGTGGTTGCTGGGAACGGGGGCCCTGGAGGCGGGATGGCCGGTTTACATGGCGGTCTTTCTGGGCGGCTCGTTATTGACCGCCTTTTACCTGCTGCCCATCCTTTATGTGGCTTATTTCAAGGAGCCGCCGATGGTCGCCGGGGCTGAAGAGCGCCGGGTAACCGAGGCGGGGGCCTGGCGGATGCTGGTTCCGACCCTGATCGCCGCGGCGTGCACCGTGGGGCTGGGGGTGGCGGCCACCGCCCCCGGGATGCCCCTGGAATTGGCCCGGGCCGCGGTGGCCCCTTTCTGGCCATAACCGTTCAGCAGCAACGATTACAGGACAAATCCTGTGACTGGTTACAGTCATCCAGTAACATGATTTTGCTGCTTCAGGCAGTTATCGCGAGGTTACTTGAATTGGTTAAGGGTTTTTAAGGATGAATGACGGGATGGTGCATATCCTGCCGGCCTTGCTGGTGCTGGGGCCTTTGCCGGCGGCCCTGCTGGTGACCCTGTTGGGCCGGCGGTGGGGGTGGGCCGGTAATGTCCTGGGACCGGTGACCGCCGGCCTGACCTTGCTTGGAATTGGCGCTCTGGTGCCGCTGATCGCCGAGGGCGGTCATCTCTACTACTCGCTGCCGGGCTTTATTCAACGGCTGGAGTTCGCGGTCGATCCCTTTTCCCTGCTGCTGGCCCTGGCTGCCGGCCTGGTCTGGTTCTGCGCCACTTTGTATGCCGTGGACTACCTGCGGTCTGATGCTGCCCGCAGCCGTTATCATGCCGTCAGCCTGGTGCTGCTGGCGGCCATGCTGGGAGTCCTGTTTGCCGGCAACCTGTTGACCAT
This sequence comes from Desulfobulbaceae bacterium, assembly GCA_003557565.1. Taxonomy (GTDB): domain Bacteria; phylum Desulfobacterota; class Desulfobulbia; order Desulfobulbales; family Desulfurivibrionaceae; genus Desulfurivibrio. The sequence goes on along the minus strand of PWOG01000017.1, from coordinate 3,509 downwards.
GTACCTTTTTTTTGAGTCCCTGGGGCTGGTGGCCTTCCTGGTGGTGATTCACCACGGCACCCATGAGGCCCGGCGGGCCGCTCTCAAATACCTTTGGTTCACCCTGCTGGGCGGGGTTGCTCTGCTGGCCGGGATTTTCCTGGTTTACGCTTTGGGGGCGGGCTGGCCTGTGGGTGGTATTGAGGACGCCCAGGCGGGGCCGGCGGTGGCGCCCTGGGCGGCGGCCCTGCTGGTGCTGGGCTTTGGGGTCAAGGCGGGGATGGTGCCGGTTCATTCCTGGTTGCCCGACGCCCATTCGGCGGCCCCGGCGCCGGCCAGCGCCCTGCTTTCCGGGGTGATGATCAAAGCCGGAGCCTACGGGATTTTTCGCACCGTCACCACCCTGTTTGGCGGTCCGGCAGGGCCGGGCGGGGCCGTAGAGTTCGGCCAGCTGACCGTGATCCTGGGTTCTACGGTGCTCGCCCTGGGGCTGCTGGGCATGCTGCTCGGCGCCGGCCTGGCCCTGTTTCAGACCCATATCAAGCGACTGCTGGCCTGGTCCAGTATCAGCCAGATGGGACTGATCCTTACCGGGTTCGGGGCCGCCGGAGTCCTGGCCGGAGAGGGCGGCATGGCGGTGGCCGGCAGTATCCTGCACATGGTCAATCATTCATTGTTCAAGGCTGTACTCTTTCTGGGAATCGGGGTGGTGGCATGGCGCACCGGCGAGTCGGAGATGAACCGGCTGGGCGGTCTGTGGCGCCGGATGCCGCTGACTTTCGGCCTGGTCCTGGCGGCGGGGGCGGGGCTGGCCGGGCTGCCGCTGTTCAACGGTTATGTCAGCAAATCACTGATTCAGCAAGCGGTGGGGCAGCTTACCACCCTGCCCGGGGCCGTCACCCCGGAACTGGCCGTGATGGCGATCTCGCTTGCTTCCGTGGTTACCGTGGCCTACTGCTTCAAGCTGATCTTTCTGGTTTTTCTGGGCTCTTCGGCAACCGATTACGGCCGGGGGTCCCTGGAGGCCGGATGGGGCATGCTCCTGGCCATGGGGGTGCCGGTGGCGGCCATCATAACCCTGGGGCTCAAGCCCCAGTGGCTGGTGGAGGGATTGCTGACCCGGGGGCTGGCTGATCTGGCCCTGCCAGCTCAGGGCCTGGCCGCTTTTTTTGATGATTATTTTCTGGCCCCGGCCAGCCTGCAAACGGCGTTTGTTACCTTTATGGCCGGCGGCCTGCTGTTTGTTTTCGGGCGGCGGTTGCGACCATTCGGCCTGGTGCCGCCGGCGCCGCTGCCCGGCGGGGTTCTGGCCCGTCGGGGCTGGTTGCGCCTTGGTCGCTGGTGGTCCGGGCGGGCTGAAAGGTCTGTTTCTTCCCGCCTGGTCGCCGCTGCTCGGCGGCTGGCCGGTTCACTCCGTCTGTGGCTGCCGCCTGTGCTCCCGGCTTCCTGGTGGCGGGAGACAAGGGCGGCTTCAGTCCTTGCCCGTATCGGCAACGGTCGCGCCGGAATTTGGGACGCCGCCCGGGACCTGCCGGAGAAGTTGCGGCGCTTTGGCGGCCGCTTCGTGGATCGTCTAAAACCAGCGGACCCACCATGGCAGCCGTTGGCCCAGTTGGTGCCGGTCAGCGGCATGCGGCGGCAGATCCTGCGCTACAGCCGGGATCTTGGGCTCAATATCGTGGTTATCATGGCCCTTTTTTTGTTGCTGCTGATTGTCCTTCGCTACGGTTGACCTTGGGGCTCTGACCTCGAATAGACGGGGGTAAAGCTTGACAATCCCGTCAACTCACGTGTAACACTTAAGAAACAAGGCCCGATTACAAGAAACATAACCCCCAGTAACCGCTGCTTACAGGAGAGATATCATGCGCAGGATTATTCTTTATGCCGGAAAGCCGTTGTGTCTGTTGTTGCTTATGTCTTTTGTACTGCTGGACTTGAGCGTGCATTCCGCAAAAGCCGGGTTGATCACCACCGAGGCGGTTATTGAAGCCCGGCAGGCCGATGAAAACCGTGACCGGGTGGTGGCTTTTCTGGCGCGGGACGATGTCCAGCGGGCCCTGGTAAGCCAGGGGGTGGATCCCGCCGAGGCGAAAAATCGGGTAGCCGCTCTTGCCGATGCCGAGGTGGAAAAGATCGCCGGGCAACTGGATAATATGCCTGCCGGCGCCGGGGTAGGCAGCGTTGTGGGGGCGGTGGTTTTCATCTTTATCGTGCTGTTGATTACCGATATTCTTGGTTTCACCAATATCTTTCCCTTCACCCGTTCCGTGCAGTGAGGACGGCTTTGATCCGCTCCGGCCCGCCGCCGGCCCTCCTGCTGCTGTTGCTGCCACTGCTGCTACCGCTGGCCGGCTGTGCTCCCGCTTTTCAGGATACCCTGCGGGAGCAGGCCGGCCCCGAACGGGTTTTTATTGATTCCGTACCCTTTTATCCCCAGGAAGAACACCAGTGTGGGCCGGCCTCCCTGGCCATGCTCCTTGCCTGGAGTGGCAAGGAGGTTTCGCCAAAGGAACTGACGCCGCAGGTCTATTCACCGGACCTGGAGGGCAGCCTGCAGTCGGCCATCATCGCCGCCGCCCGGCGCCAGGGCCGGATAGCCTATCCCATTGCTGGGCATGACCAGCTGCTGGCCGAACTGAAGGCCGGGCATCCGGTCCTGGTGCTGAAAAACCTCGGGCTGGCCTGGTTTCCACGTTGGCATTACGCGGTGGTGGTCGGTTATCACCGCGATGAAGGCCTGGTTTACCTGCACTCCGGCCGGCAGCGGGCCCAGGAATTGCCGGCCAGGGTCTTTGCCAGGACCTGGGACAGGGCCGACTCCTGGGGGCTGCTGGTGCTGCCGCCGGAGCGGTTGCCGGCCACGGCCCATGAAAAACCGTGGATGTCGGCGGTGGTGGGACTGGAGCGGGCCGGGCAGTGGTCCGCCGCCACCCGCGCCTATGAAGCTGCTCTTAAGCGTTGGCCCGACAGCGTTGTGGCCTGGATGGGGCTGGGTAACGGACGGTATGCCCTGGGTGATTTCAGCGGCGCGGAACAGGCGTTTAAGCAGGTTCTTGCCCTTGAGCCCGATTTTGCCCCGGCGGCCAACAACCTGGCCCTGGCCCTGGCCGCCGCCGGCCGTTATGACGAGGCCCTGACCGTAATCGACCGGATCATGGAAAAGGGCGGCCCCTGGCAGGAGAACCTGCAACGTACCCGGGAGGAAATCCTCCGTGAGGGTTCCGGGCCGGGTGCTGGGGCCGATTAGCCGCTTGTTGATCCGGGGTAGCCTAACTACTTGAAAGGATCCCAGCGGGCGGTGAGTTTTTCGTAACCGGGAGGGAAGTGCCGCCGAAAAAGGTGATAGTAATAAAGCTCCTTGGGGGAATTAAGCCGGATACCGGTTTCGGTATAGGGATGGGCTTTGAAATCGGCGGCGCTGACATGTTTTGCGGTGAGTTCATCCATCAGGTCATCAACTCCGACGCCCCCGGCAAAGCGGAGCTTGGTGCGGCCCGCAATCTCGTGGGGCAGCCAGTCGCGGAAGG
>PWOG01000217.1 GCA_003557565.1 Desulfobulbaceae bacterium | reverse complement strand
GTGGCCGTCAACGCCCAGCTTCTCAAGCGAACGCGTCTGTAATGCCCTCGACCGGGGTTCGGGTCTTCAGGCGGTTTCTATCCGGTTGCGCCCCAGTTTCTTGGCCCGGTACATGGCCTGGTCCGCCGCGGTGATCAGCTGTTCCGGATTTTCGCCGAAGGCCGGGGTGATGCTGGCCACCCCGATGCTGACCGTGACATGGTCGGCCGCCGTGGAAAATTCATGGGGAATTTTCAATTCGGCTATGCCTTGGCAGATTTTTTCAGCCGTCACCAGGGCGCCTTTCAGGTTGGTTTCCGGCAGCAGGCAGACAAACTCCTCGCCGCCGTAGCGGGCGGCCAGATCGGCGGGGCGGGTGGTGCTTCGGCTCAGTACCATCGCCACCTGACGCAGGCAGTCATCCCCCTTGAGGTGGCCGTAGTGGTCGTTATAGTGTTTGAAAAAGTCCAGATCCAGCATCAGCAGGGCAATCGGATCGGACGCCCGGGAGGCTCGCCGCCATTCCCGCTCCAGGGTCTGATCAAAGTTGCGGCGGTTGGCAATGCCGGTCAAACCGTCGAGCAGCGCCAGGTTCTGTAAAAAATCCTGATATTTTTTTAAATTCAGGTGGCTTTTTACCCTTGCCCGGACCACCGCCGGGTTCACCGGTTTGGTCAGATAATCGACCCCGCCGATTTCCAGGCCCTTGGCCTCTTCGCCATGATCGGCCAGCCTGGTGATGAAAATCACTGGAATATGCCTGGTGCGCGGGTCTTTTTTTAGTCGGCGGCAGACCTCGTAGCCGTCTGGCTCCGGCATCACGATGTCCAGCAGAATCAAGTCCGGCAGGTGCTCAGCGGCGATCTCCAGGGCATCGGTCCCTTTGGTGGCAAAAAGCACCCGGTACTCCGGCTGGAGGATTTCGTGGAGAATCTGGATATTCATCGGTGAGTCATCCACAGCAAGGATGATCGCCTGGTGGTTATTTAAGTGCATCGATTCTCCCGGGCTGGTGTTGATAAACGCTTTGCCTGTTTACCGACCAACTGCAGCGGCCATTTCTGCCGGAGACCACAGGGTAATCATGGTGTTTGCTCCGTATCAAAATTTAGCAGGGCGAGAATTTCATCGATGGTGGCCAGGGCCTCCGCCCGCTCCAAACGATCAAGCTCGCCGAGCAGTCTGATTATTAGCCGCCGACCGTCGGCCGCCAGAACCTGCTCGTTTCCGCCGGCGATTTTCAAGATTTCACGGAGAACCTCGGGAGACAGCTGGTGGTTTTCGAGGTTGGACTTAACGGCGACAAGGGTCTCCTTGAGCCTTTCTGCCCGGACATCTGCCGCCGGTTCATCGGTCTTGCCGGTCTCCGCCGGGGTTGCCAGCCAGGTGAGCAGGTTTTCTCTGGCCCTGATCAATTCCGTCATAAAGTCCGCCTTTTTTTTCAGTTCCGCTTGCCGATCCTGACCTGAGACCATGGTCAGCTCCTGTTCCAGCTCATGGGCCGCCGAAGCCAGGGCAATCGCCCCCAGGTTGGTAGCTTCCCCTTTCAGGCCATGGAGTTTTTCTTTGGCTTTCGGCAAAGCGCCGGCCGCCAGTTCAGCCTCGATAGTGTGCCCCGTTTCATTTAATCGTATCACAAAATTGGTCAGCAACCGCATCAACAATGTTTCATTGCCGTTCATGCGGTTTAGGGCTCTGGTCAGATCGAAGCCCGGCAGGGAGGGTGTTAAGTGGTTCTCGCCCGCCGCCTGTTTCGGGGCGGGGAGAATATTTTTGCCACTCTGCGGGCTGCCTTCAGTTTCTTCGGTCAGGTCCGTGGTGTATTGTGTCATGCCGGGCAGCCAGCGGCGCAGGACGGTCACCAGTTCATCGGGATCGATGGGCTTGGCCACGAAATCCACCGTGCCCGCCGCTCGGCCCTGTTCCAGGTCCTGGTTCGACACCGCCGCAGTCATGGCGATCACCGGTGGTGGGTCGGGGAGTTTCCGGATCCGGCGGGTGGCCTCCAGGCCATCCATCTCGGGCATATGCAAATCCATCAGCACCACTTCAAAACGGCTCTTTTCCATAGCCGCCAGGGCCTCGCCGGCGTTGTCGGCCACCGTCACCTGCAGACCGAGATGCTGTAATAATTGGGCGGCTATCATCTGGTTGACCTGGTTATCATCCACCAGCAGCACCCTGGCGCCGTTGAAGTTGACCTTCTCCCGGGTGGCGGTTTTCGGCTCCGGATCCTGGTTGGCCCGGTCACCTCCGCCGCCTGGGTCATCATGATGAATTGAAGGATGCATGGGCTTGTTCGTTGGGAGAGTGAAGCTGAAGATGGCCCCTTCTCCTTCCCGGCTGGCCGCCGTGATCTTCCCGTCCATCAATTCCACCAGCCGGCGGCAGATGCAAAGCCCCAGCCCGGTACCACCGTATTTACGGCTGATGGAGCCATTGGCCTGGGTAAAGGCCTCAAACAGGGTATCGACCTGCTCGGGCGACAGGCCGATGCCGGTATCCTGCACGGAAAAGCGCAGCAGCAAGGAGTCGTTGCTGCTGTCGGCGACCTCGACGCGAACAATAATTTCTCCTTCTTCGGTGAATTTGATCGCGTTGCCCACCAAATTGTTGAGCACCTGTTGCAACCGCATGGGGTCGGTGATCACAGCCGGCGGCAATTCAGGGTCGATCTCGATAGACAGTTTTAAGTCTTTTTCTTCGATACCGGCGACAAAAAGATCGGCTACTTCATGCAGCAACGCCTTGATGTCGGTCGGGACTTGTTCGATTTCCAGTTGGCCCGCTTCGATTTTAGAGTAGTCCAGGATTTCGTTTAAGGTCTTGAGCAGCGCCTGGGCCGAGGTGTGGGCCTTGCTGAGCAGTTCATTCTGGCGGGGTTGGAGCTCGGACTTCAGCACCAGCTTGGTCAGCCCGATAATGGCGTTCATCGGGGTCCGTATTTCATGACTCATGTTGGCCAGAAATTCGTCTTTGGTCCGGCTGGCCGCCTCGGCTTCCTGTTTGGCCTGGAATAATGCCGCCTCTGCCCGTTTGCGTTCGGTGATATCGCGAAGAAAGGCCACCAGGCGACCGCCACCGATGGCAAGGAAATTGACGCTGACCTCGATATCCAGCACCCGGCCGTCCTTGCGACGATGGCGGGTTTCAAAACTGTCGTGGCCGGTTTGCATGATCTTTTTTATGTGGGTCCTGGTCTGCTCGGGACTTTCCGAGTCCTCGAGATCGGAAATACGCATGTTCAGCAATTCCCTGCTGCTGTAGCCGACCATATCGCAGTAGGAGTTGTTGACCTCCAGGATCCGGCCGGTAAGATCGACGAGAAAAAAGCCGTCCATGGTGGTTCGAAGAATGGCCTTGTACCCGGTCTCCGATTCAGCCAGGGCTCGGGTTCTTTCCCGGACCCGTTTTTCCATGGTTGCCTGCTGTTCCGTCAGGCTGTCGGCCATCTGGTTTAAGCTTTCGGCTAATTGGACCAGCTCGGCGCTGCCCTGGGGAACCACCCGCTGGTTGAAATCCCCGGCGGCATATCGGCGGGTGGCCGCCGTCAGCTGGGTGATGGGTTTGATCAGGGTGTGTCTGAACACCAGGGTTGCGCCCACGGCCAGCAGCATCATTGTCAGCAGGGCCCATATCACATAATCCCGCATCCGCCGGGCCGGCGCCAGGGTCTCGTCAAGGCCGGTCCGGACCATCAAACCCCACCCCAGCATGGGAAGGTCGCGCCAGGCGGCGACCACTTCCCGGCCGGTATGATCCTGGGTCAGGCCGTGATTTTGCTCTCCCCGCCGGGCCATTATTATCTCGCCGTTTTCTCCCAGTCCGGTGACCTCGCCGGCCACCAGGCTCAAGCTTTCCAGCTCAAGCTGCAGGGCCACATTGCCCAGAACCTCATTATCCTGTACCACCGGCGAGACAATAAAGATGAAATTTCGCTCGGCCGACGGTAAGTGACTTTCCGGTTCAGTAAGCTGTATTTCCCCGGTCTCCAGTGCCCGGCGATGAGCCTCGGTCAGCCGGGTGTCCCGATAGCGGCCGCTTGCAAGGTTTTCACCAGTATTCGCTTTTTGCAGGAGGGAGCAAAAGATCATGCCCGAGGAGTCGATGAGCAGGACATCGTAGTAAAGGGGATCGGGAAACAGGGAGGCAAGTTCATGGCGATATCGGGCTTCGGCCTGGTGAAAGTCCGGTGACTGGCTGTTGGTGGTTGCCAGCAGGGGTGGCAAGTCCTGGAAGGAATCCAGTACCACTCCGGCCTGGCTAACCAATTGGCTGTCACGCTGGCGTTCGACCAGAAATGTTTCGATCTGGCTGGCTTTCTTGTCGGCGAGATTAACCAGGGTCGTCAGCGTGGTATCGTTGATGGTTGTTTCACATGCTCGTGCGTGCATCCATGCCAACCCACCCAGTGGTAAGGGGGCAAGCAGGATGAACCCGCACAAAAGGCGGGGAATTAAGCGATCAAATGATATGTTCATGTCGGTCTCTTGGTTTGCTCCGCAACTTGCAGTTGAATGAAGTAAAATTGTGCATAAAATTTTCCCTCAAGTCAAATTTGCAGGGCATTTTCTTGCCAAG
>PWOG01000103.1 GCA_003557565.1 Desulfobulbaceae bacterium | reverse complement strand
ACCATTCAGGCCGCCGAGGCCCTTAAATTTTTCATCGGCACCGGCACTCTGCTCACCGATACCCTGCTCAGCTTCAATGCCCTGGACATGTCTTTTCGTCGGGTATCACTGCGGCGCCAGGAAAATTGTCCCTTGTGCGGTCAAAATCCCACCATCACCAAACTGGTGGATTATGAACAGACCGCCTGCACCATCGGTTAAAAAGGTTTAGGGCGAATGACTTTGCAGATCGAAGAAAAAATTGTAACCGCCATGGTCGAGCACGGCCGGCGGGAACTGCCCAACGAGGCCTGCGGTTACCTGGCCGCTCAAGATGGGGTGGTGGGCCGCCATTTTGAGCTGACCAACCGGGACGCCGCTTCCGATCACTTTACCATGGATCCGGCGGAACAGTTTGCGGCCATACGGCAGATGCGGGAAGAAGGGCTGGAGGTGGCGGCGGTTTATCATACCCATCCGGAAACTCCGGCCCGGCCTTCAAACGAGGATATCCGGCTGGCCAATGATCCTGCCATGGTGTATGTTATCGTCAGTCTGCTGGCGATAGAGGAGCCGATTCGGGCTTTCAGGATCAATGGCGGCGAGGTGGTGGAAGTGCCCTTGCGGGTGCTGACCGCCTGATGGGCTTATTATGAGCCCCTCAACCGCTTACCTGTGGCGCTGATCGACTTACTTCAGGTATTCTCATTACATTACATTAGCGCCCATGTTGCCGAGCAGATTCGGCGTAAGCGATCACGGGGGCAAAATGGTAAGCGCCCGCAGGGTGGGAGCAGGTTGTGGTAAGCCTCGGCGGCGAAGCGTACATCAGTACGTGAGCCGGCCCGATCGCCGTTTTCGGCGGTGGCCTGTGATCGCTTACGATTCGGCAAGTGGCGGGCGGGCAAGCATAAGGCCGTTGATTTGCGGCCTGTGAATTCAAAAATGTTTTCGGCCCGGGGCCGGAAACTGTTTACCGGGAAGCCGGGGAGGATGGATGACCGATGAGCGACCAGTACGAAACAGCCGCCAGCAAGAACCTCAGGGGCGTCAATTGCCCCATGAACATGGTTTACACCAAGGTTGCCATAAGCGAACTCAATCCTGGAGATGTTCTGGAAATCATCCTTGATGACGGACCTCCCATCAACAATGTCCCGGGCTCGGTGAAAAAAGAGGGGCATGAAGTTCTTTCCCAAACCAGACTGGAAGATGGTGCCTGGTCGGTGCTGGTTCGCAAGGCCGGCTGAACCTTGTTAAGACATGGCTGGGCTAGGTCTCTGTTTTGCTGTTTTTTTTAGATAATACCCTGAGTTTGGCCCGGGATGCCGCACCGTGGCTGCTTATGGGACTGGTGGTGGCCGGGCTGATCAAGGCCTGGATCCCCCAGGCGCTTATTGTCCGCTGGCTTGGTGGTACCGGTTTATCGGCAATTGTAAGGGCTGCCTTGATCGGCGCGCCCCTGCCTCTGTGTTCATGCGGAGCTATTCCCATGGGGCTGGCGCTTTACCGGGGTGGGGCTTCCCGGGGGCCCAGCACCGCCTTCATGGTCGGCACCCCGGGGGTGGGAATCGATTCCGTGGCCCTTACCTACGCCCTGCTTGGTCCCCTGCTGGCCGTGATCCGGCCCCTGGCCGCGATTTGCAGTGCGGTGGTTACCGGTTTGCTGGTGGGGTTGACCCGGGAAGATTCCCGGTCCCGCAAGATGGAAGAGGGTGGGGCTGCTCATGACCAGAACCTGTCTTCCGATCCCGCCGTCTGTACGGGGTCCTGTTCCTGCAATGGTGTGGGTGATTCCGGGCCGTCGTCTTCCTCGCCCGAGCCATCATCCCTGGGAGGTGGTTCCATGCTGGCGGGACTGCGCTACTCCTTCACCGAAGTCCTGGATGATATTTCCTGGTGGCTGTTGCTGGGTCTGGTGCTGGCCGGCTTGTTGCTGACCATGGTTCCCCCGGGAATGCTGGCCGATTATGCGGTGGGACCGGCAGCCATGCTGGTGATGGCGGTGATCGGCATTCCCATGTATCTCTGCGCCCAGGCTGCCACTCCGGTGGCGGCGGCGCTGATTGTGGCCGGAGTTTCGCCGGGCACTGCCCTGGTCCTGCTTCTGGCCGGACCCATTACCAGTATCGCCACCCTGTCGGTGCTGCGTAACGAGTTCGGTTTCCCGGCCGTGGCCCTGTATGTTGTCGGGGTGGCTGTTACCGCCGTATTATCGGGTCTGGCCACCGACGCCCTGGTTTCTTTTCTGGCCCTGGATCTGCAAGCCCAGATTGGCACCGCCCGGGAACTTGTTCCCATTTCCCTTAAGTATCTCTCCCTGGTGATCCTGCTTGCTCTTGCTATCCGTCCTTTGCGTCGCCGTTTTTTTTGATCCTGGTCGGTAGGCGGCTGGGGCAGCAACTTTTATCAGGGTATGACGATTACAGAGTACTCCAGTGAAATAAAGGAGCCGTCAATACGGGAAAATTACTGGCAGGTGAAGAGACTTTCTGGTTGTAAAAGCGCGCTAAACCGACCATGACCTGGTTCAGGTTTTCGATTTAAGGAGCTTGGTGTCTTGTCAACGGATAGGTTGTTTGCTAAATATCCTTAATATTAAACAAATTAAACAAATAGTGTTTCAAGAGATCCTCTGTTTTGATTTATGTTTATCGGCCCGTTCGGCCGGGATTTTATACTGTCTTTTGACATCCGACATTGCAAATGCGAGGCGGGCATGGTGACGAACAGCCATAGGCTTTTATTCCTGTTTATGTTGGCGGCTTTACTGGTGCTGAGTGGTTGTGCCACCAGGGCGCCGGCCAATACCGACAATCTTTGCAGCATCTTTGATGAACACCGGGCCTGGCACCGGCATGCCCAGCGGGCTGAAAAACGCTGGGATATCCCGGTGCCGGTGATGATGGCGATCATGAACCAGGAATCGAGCTTCAGGGCCAAAGCAAGGCCGCCCCGCAACCGGGTGCTCTGGATTTTTCCCGGCTCCCGTCCCTCCAGTTCTTACGGTTATGCCCAGGCGTTGCGCGGGACCTGGGCCGAATATCGTCAGGACCACGGCAGTATTTTGTCCCGGCGGAGCCGGTTCAAGGATTCCATTGACTTTATTGGCTGGTACAGCTATCGAAGTGTACACCGCTGCAATATCCGCCCCAATGACGCTTACAATTTATACCTGGCTTACCATGAAGGCCACGGCGGTTATAACCGTGGCACGTACCGAAACAAGCAAAGCGTTAAGAATGTGGCCCGCCGGGTCGCGGCCCAGGCTGACCGTTATGAACGGCAGTACAACCAGTGCCGCAGCCGGCTGGAGCGACGCTGGCTGATCTTTTAAGGAAACCTGCCACTGGATTTGTTCTGTAAGCGGTCACCTTGGGCTCGGTGACCGCTTATCTTTTATCTTAACTGTTTTTAGCCGCGCTCACTTTTGTCGGCGCCGTAATAAACGGCGATACTGACGGAACGCGCTTTGTAACTGCTTGTTTTCGCATTGCCGATCAAAATGTTAGATGGGTTTTTGCCAGATCACCACTTTTTGTTGCCAGGGCGCTGCTGTACCGGTCTTGCCGGTACTCGTTTTTTTATCCCTTCTCCTTGTTCATTCCCCATTTTTCGAGCTTGACAAGAAACCGAAACGGACCCTAAGCTGATTTTACGGGGTTATTGGATTTTGCAGGCACTTCAAGGCCCCCTTTTAATCGCTGAAATAACAGCAAGATTGCCATAAATAAATCTTATGGAGGCCCGTCATGGAGATCAAAAAATTTTCCCCCTGGAACTGGTTAAAAAAAGAGGAAGAAAGGGGCGGTGGCGGAATCACGCAACGCCACCGGGGCGGGGAGCATCCGATGATGCAGTTGCACCGGGAGATGGACCGGCTTTTTGCCGATGCCTTCCGGGGATTCGGCGGGACCGAAGTGCCGGCCGCCGGAAGATTTGAAGGCCTTCTCAGGCCCAGGGTCGATATCACCGCCGATGATAAATCCTATACTGTAACCCTGGAGGTTCCCGGTGTTGACGAAAAAGAGGTCAATGTCGAGGTCAGCGATGATACTCTGATTATCAGCGGCGAAAAGAAAGAGGAAAAAGAGAAGAAGGAGAAGGATTACCACTGGATGGAGCGTTCCTACGGCTCTTTTCGACGGGTTCTCGCCCTTCCCGACGATGCCGACCAGGAAAATATCAAGGCTGAAAGCAAAAACGGGGTGCTGACCCTGAATATTCCTCGTCGGGAGCCCAGCGGCGAGAAGACGCGCCGGATCGAAATAAAAGGCGAAAGCGGGAAAAAAGGCTGATCAGCGGCAAGATCACCGATAATATCAATCCGCTGTCACCATAAAAAAACCGCCGGCCCATTGATGTCTGGGTCGACGGTTGTGGCAACCGGTTACTGAATTGGTGGTGGTTTGATGCCGAATATTTGCAGGTGATCACCGGGGCAAAAAGGTAAGCGGTCACAGGGTACCGCAGGTTGCGGTGAGCGGGCCGGCGAAGCGTACATCAGTACGTGAGCCGTCCCGATCGCCGCAAGACTCGGCGGTC
>PWOG01000297.1 GCA_003557565.1 Desulfobulbaceae bacterium | reverse complement strand
GGGTGGGGTGGGGTGTGCCCCTGCCCGTGTGTCGGGCCCTGCTGGTGCCGCCACTGATGCTTGCCGCCATCACCCTGGTTTTCGGCAGCCCTGCGGGTCGGCGGCTGGCCGTGCCGGTGCTGTTCCTCTACGCCGGTCTGCTGCCCTGGTGGATCCTGAATCCGCCGCTGCAGCAAATCGCCACTGCGGTGGTGGGATTTCTGGTTGGTCTGGTCAATGTCCCAGCCTATATCGAAGGCAATTTCATCCACGTCCCCGCGGGCGTGTTCGAGATCGCCTCGGCCTGCAGCGGTTTGAGTTTTTTTATCACCGCGATATCGCTGGCGGTGTTCTATGGCGCCATGTATCTGTGGCGCTGGCGGTCCCGGGGAATGTTGCTGGCGGCTGCCGCCGGGGCCGCCCTGGTCTCCAACTGGATACGGATCTGGACACTGGTGCTGATCGGCAACTATACCGAGATGCGGCACTGGCTGGTCGGTGAACATTATCTGTTTGGCTGGGGGGTGTTCCTGATTGCCATGGCGCCGGTACTGTTCCTGGCCAGATGGCTGGAGGACCGCGACCTGGCTGCGGAAAAAAACGGGGCGCATGCCGCCGGCTCCGATCACGTGGAAGGGACCGAACCCGCTTCCAGCCCTGCGGTGGCCTCTTCCGTTATCCTGGCCGCGGTGGTCGGGGCCTTGCTGCTGACGCTGCCGCGCGCCTTCATCGCGGCGGAAATGCCCCCAGCCAACACCGCCGAGCCCCTGCCGCTGCCCGGTCGAATCGGCGTGGTCGAACAGATTGCCGCCGAACCTGACTGGCGTCCGCGCTTCATCAATGCCCGCGAGGGGTTGGCGAGCTACCCGTGGCGGGAGGGCACCGTCCATGTCTATCGTGCTGTCTACCCGGAGCAGAACAGCGACCATCATCTGTTTTTGGGCCGCAACAGCCTGGTGGGCGACAACTGGCAGCCCTTGGAGCAAAGTGCCGGGCAGGTGGAGCTCAAATCCGGGAGCCTGACCGTGGTTGAACATCGCGGGAGCATCAACGGCGACGAGCACCTGGTCTGGGCCTGGTATGAGATCGCCGGTCGGCCGGTGACCGGCCGTCTTGGGGCCAAACTTGCCGAGATCGGCGGGATCACCCGGGGCCGCAACGACTGGGTCGCCATGGCACTGGCCATGGCGTGCGGGCTCGATTGCGATCTTGCCCGCCGCCGGATGCAGGGATTTATCCCGGCGGCCTACCCCGTTATACAATGGCATCCCGGGGGGCAGTAGATCGCCGCCGGGTATTGTTGCCAGGGAGGTGAATTTTTGTGGTATTCGCCTAATTGAAGTTTGCTTCCATCAAAGAAGTCAGGTCTGGCCCGGCCGTTTGATTTTTAGGTTGACAATCCGCCTGCCGCTGGCTACAGAGCGAATCAACCATTCTAAATGGGCGCTTTTTTGAGATCCCTTGAAATTGCTGTTACAATGCAAGTGATCAGGGGCAAACTTGAAGTAAACTTAAGGAACACAAGCGATGTCGGGAAGTGAATCCCACCGCCGAATACTGGTTCTGTCCGGGGATTCTGGTGCTACCGGGCCTTCGGCGCGGGAGATCCTGGAGCCTCTGGGCTTCCATGTTGATCAGGCTGAGCCGGGCCAGGCGCTGGCCTGGGCGCGCAGTACTGCTTACGATGCCTTCCTGGTGGACGCGGAAAGCCATCCGGTGGAAAGCATTGAGTTGTGTAAACAGCTTCGCAGTGAACCCGGCTATACCCTGACCCCCATCCTGCTGACCGCCCAGGCGCATGACCGCGCCACCTGGCAGCAGGCGTTCGCCGCCGGCTGTGACGATCTCCTTCGCCTTCCCCTGGAGCCGGTGGTGGTCCGGGCGCGGCTCGAGAACCTGCTGGATAAGGCGCATTACGTCCAGGAACTGGAACGGGTGCGGGCCAATATAGCACGTTACGTCTCCCCCCGGCTGCGGCAGATCATCCGTAATGCCGCCCCCGGTGGGGGCTTTCCGCCACCGGAGCAGAAGCAGGTATGCATCCTGTTTTCCGATATTCGTGGCTTTACGGCCCTGGCCCAGAGCATACCGCCGGCCCAGCTGTTCTCCACGGTCAGCCGCCACCTGGGTGCCCTGGTGGAAGCCGTGTATGCCCACAGCGGCTATGTGGACAAGTTCGGTGGCGACGGCCTCATGGCCGTGTTCGACGGCTTTGGCATGGCCCATGATGCCTGCGCCTGCGCGCTCAGAATGGTTGAGGCCAATGCCGCCATGCAGGAGGATGACATGCAGATCCCCCTGGGTATTGGTATCCACTCCGGCCCCGTGGTCGCCGGTAATATTGGCACCGGGGAGCATCTGGATTATACCGTTATCGGCAATACCGTTAATCTCGCCGCGCGTCTTTGCGGCTGGGCCAGCCCCGGGGATATCGTGGTGTCCGAGGAGGTGCGCCGGAGCGTTGACGGCAGCCGGGATTTCGTCTGCACGGAGCCGTGGGAGGCCGATATTCGCGGGGTGAAGGAGGCCATTACCCTTTATCGGCTGTATCGTCGGAGCGGTTGATCGGGGTTCGGCCGCCAGGTCGGCTTTATTTAACGCCACCGGCAACACAACGGGGGCTTTCAGGTTGCTGCCTGGAAACCCCCGTTGTGTTGCCGGCAGCCGCCTGGTGGGGTGGGTTCACCGGCGGCAAGTTGTCACCCGAGATCAGGGCTTGTCGCCCACGGATTCCGGGGTGGGAGTAGCTTCCGCCAGGGCTTCCGGGCTCGCTTCCACCGGTTCCGCGGTTTCCTCCTCCTGGTCAAGCGATGGTTCCGGGACCGTTATCTTGCCGGTAATGGCCTTCATGATGGGGCCGATAATGTCGGTTGGTACCGGGAAGACGATGGTTGAGGTCTTGTCGCCGGCGATATGACCCAGGGTCTGCAGGTAACGCAACTGCATGGCCTCGGGCTGCCGGGCCAGGACCTGGGCCGCTTCCCGCAACTTTTGCGAGGCCTGCTTTTCGCCCTCGGCGTGGATCACCTTGGCCCGCCGTTCACGTTCGGCCTCGGCCTGGCGGGCGATGGCCCGGATCATTGTTTCGTTGATGTCCACATGCTTGATCTCCACGCTGGATACCTTGATCCCCCAGGAATCGGTCTGGACATCCAGGGCCTGCTGGATGTCCATGTTAAGCCGATCCCGTTCAGAGAGCATTTCGTCCAGTTCGTGCTTGCCCAGTACCGCCCGCAGGGTGGTTTGGGCCAGCTGGCTGGTGGCCACCATGTAATTCTCCACCTGGATGATGGCCTTTTGGGGATCCATGACCCGGAAATAGACCACGGCGTTGACCTTGACCGAGACGTTGTCCCGGGAGATCACGTCCTGGCTGGGCACGTCCATGGTCAGGATGCGCAGATCCACCCTCACCATCTGCTGGATACCGGGGATCACGATGATCAGGCCGGGACCCTTGACGCTCCAGAACCGGCCCAACTGGAAAATAACCCCCCGTTCATACTCCCGCAGGATCCGGAAGGTGTAGCCGGCCAGCAGGACCAGGGCCACCACCACTACCATTATTGTATAAGCGTCAAACATGGTCTTCCTCCTTTAAATTGTCTCCACGTCCAATTCCAGCCCCCGAACGCCGGTGACCTTGACTTTTTGCCCCTTGGCTACCGGTCCCTGGGCCTGGGCTCGCCAGCTTTCACCGTGAACCCGGATCCAGCCCCGGTGTTGTTCATCAAAATCGCTCAAGGCCTCGCCGACGGCCTCCAGCATTTGTTCGTTACCGGCCACCACCGGCCGTTTGCGGGCCTTTAGGGCCATTCCCACCACCGCCGCCAGAAAGAGGACGGTGACCACCGTCACCCCGATGATCAGGGGCCAGGGCAGGGTAAATCCGGGCGCAGTTGTATCCATGAGCATCACCGATCCGATTATGAAAGCCACCGCGCCGCCCATTCCCAGAATGCCGAACGAGGGCATCATCATCTCTGCGGTCATGAAGCCGACCCCCAGCAGGATCAGCCCCATGCCGACATAACTGATGGGCAGCAGGTGAAAAGCGTAAAGCGCCAGCAATAGACTGATGGCGCCGGTTACTCCGGGAATCATGAAGCCGGGGTTGTAAAATTCCAGCAGCAGGCCGTAAATCCCCAGCAGCATCAGGATATAGGCCACGCTGGGGTTGGTAATGGTGGACAGAAAGCGATTGCGCCAGTCGGGGTCGATGGCGATCAGCTCGGCGCCTTCGGTGGCCAGGGTGACCTCTCCCAGGGGCACGGCCAGGGTCCGGCCGTCGACCTGGGCCAGCAGATCCCTGATATCCTCGGCCACCAGGTCCACCACGTTGATTTCCGCAGCTTCCGAAGCCGACAGGCTAACCGCTTCGCGTACCGCCTTTTCGGCCCATTCCACGTTGCGGTCCCGCAGCTGGGCCAGGCCGCGGATGTAGGCGGTGGCGTCCTCGATCTGCTTGCGGGTAAGGGCGTCGGCGGGCTCTTCCTCGGCTCTCTCTTCTTCCCTGTCCTCGTCATCGGGAGGTTCCCCGGGAGCCTCTCCGGGGCCGCCGATGGCCACCGGGGTGGCCGCCCCCAGGTTGGTGCCGGGGGTCATGGCGGCGATG
>PWOG01000192.1 GCA_003557565.1 Desulfobulbaceae bacterium | reverse complement strand
TATCCCCGAAGGGGTGGCGGTGGCCCTGCCCATTTATCATGGCAGCGGCAGCCGCCGCAAGGGCTTCTGGTATTCAATGCTGTCCGGTCTGGCCGAGCCCCTGGGGGCGGTGGTGGGCTTTATGCTCCTGGCTCCTTTCCTGGACGAGAACAGTCTGGGTCTGATATTTTCCCTGGTCGCCGGGATTATGGTCTATATCTCCTTTGACGAACTGTTCCCCGCCGCCCGCCTCTATGGTACCGCGCATACCCCGATCATCGGCCTGCTGTCCGGTATGCTGGTCATGGCCCTGAGCCTGGTTCTTTTCGAGTTTTATTGAAATTGTTGTAAACGTTCAGCAGCCCCCCACCTTCGGGCAAGCAGCCAAGCTTACGTACGCGGGGTACGCGGCGCTTGGCTGCTTGCCCGAATCTGGGGCACTGCTGAACGTTTACAGCCCGTTAAATCAACACTTTGTTGGCCCTGGTGAATGGTTATAAATTGTTTTCGTTTACTCCAGCAGGCCGATTTTCTTGAGTAAGTTCTCGGCCGCTGTCAGCAGCCCGGCTTTGTCCGCCTCGGTGCGGGCCTCCACGTAGAAGCGCACTTTGGGTTCGGTGCCCGAGGGTCGGATCATCAGCCAGCTTTCATCTTCAAAGATCATTTTGTAACCGTCGATGGTGATCAGTTCCTTGATCGTCCTGGGGCTGCCGCCCACGTTCAGGGTGTTGCCCGGCTGGTATTCATTAAGTCCTGCCAGATCAGCCTGCAGGGCAGCTCCCTGCTTGCTGACCGCAACCCCGCCGCGGCCCGGAAAAAAATCACCGAAACCGGCCCGGATCTCAGCCAGGTAGGCATTAAGCCCCCCGGGCCGGTTAAGCAGCATGTCCAGGGCCAAAAGCAGGCCGATATAGGCGTCCTTTTCCGGGGTGTGGCCGATCACCGAAATGCCGTCGGATTCCTCGAACAGCACCAGGGCTTTACCGATCACCGGTTTGAATTCCTTGAATCCCACCGGCGGTTCGAACACCTCTTCCCCCAGGCCGGCGGCGATACTGTTGGCGAAGTTGCTGCTGGCCACGGTTTTGGCCACCGGTCCCTTTTTTCCTTTGTGTTCGTGCAGGTAATGGTAGCTCATGGCCCCGAACATGTTCATGTCCAACTCCAGCTCGCCATCGGTGAAACGGATACGATCTCCGTCGGGGTCGATGATGGCGCCAAGTTTCAAAGGCTCCGGCCGGTCTTTGAGGGCGGCGTGGATAAGGGCCATGTTTTCCGAGGATGGTTCCGGGGCGATGCCGTTGAAGGTGGGATCGTTATGATCCCTGAAGCGCAGCAGGTGCCGGGCTGGAATCCCCGCCAGCAGGGAGTCCAGGTGCACCCGGCTGGCCCCGTGTACACAGTCGATGGCCAGCACGTAATCGTCCCGGCGGCTCAACTCCGCCATGATGCCGTCGTAATCCAGACCGTGCCGCTGGCGGTTGTCGCGGACCAGCTGCTGCCAGCAGGCCAGGGAATCCAGGGGCTTGACCAACTCCGGCGCCGGTGTGGCGGCGGGGACCTCGCCGGCGCTGATAAGCCGGTTTGCTTCCCGGGTGATCCGGTCGGTAATGATGGCCGCTGCGGGTCCGGCATCGGCGGCGTTGTACTTGAACCCTCCGTATTCAAGGGGGTTGTGACTGGGAGTAAGGTTTATGGAGCATGCCGCATTAAGAACCAGGACTGACGCCGAGATTACCCCGGTGGTGGTCTCGCCGGCGAAATAAACGGTAAACCCTGCAGCGCTGAGCAGCTCAGCCACCGCCGTGGCCAGTTCCCGGCCGCCAAAACGGTTGTCATGGCCAAGAATCACCCCCCGCCGCCGGGCCTCATCGATATCCTTTACCCCCAGGGCCCGGGCCAGCTCGGGCTCCTTGGCGGCGTCCTGGTAAATATTGATGATGGCTTGAGTAACCTGGCGCACCGATAATACATGGACATCCTTGCCGAGCATGCCCCGCCAGCCCGAGGTTCCAAAACTGACCGGATTTATCGGGGCTGACCGGTTGGTCAGGATTTCATCGGCCAGCAGCTCGTAGATCCGGTCGATGGCTTCCTGCCAGACGGCGGGATCGGATCCTTTTCTTTGCCGGTGTACAAGAAGTTCCCGCAGGGCAGTAAAATAATCACTGGCGGCGTGATTTCCTGGTACAATGTGTTGAGGGCAGATCTGATCGGGATGGTTGTGTTTTTCCATGTCGTCTCATCTGTTTTTTAAGGGTTTTGATGGTGGCAACCAAATAGATTCCGTTGCTCCAGGTGAGGGGCTTTTGCCCCGGTGATTGGTCGTTCCAGGACTTTCCCTCTGATTCTATCTTTGATTAAAGCTAAACTCCAGTCATGTTTATAGTTTTTTTTGCTTAAAAAATCGTCTTGATACCTGGTGGATTTCTTATATTCGGTTGACCCATGGTGGAAGATTAGCTATAAACCAGAGGCAAACGGGATTGATGATTCGCCGGCCGGCGGTATCTATGGTTAAAACCGGTTTTCCGGTGATGATAATAAAATTGACCGTCAAAAAGTCTTTTTTTGCCAATAATTTAACCAGTAAAAATGCACGGGAGAGTACACGATGGGAAAACATGATAATGCTCTGATTCTATGGTTTGACGACATCCTGAACGAGGATGTGCCGCTGGTGGGGGGCAAAAATGCTTCCCTGGGGGAGATGCACCAGAAGCTGATGTCCAAGGGAGTCAGTGTCCCCAACGGTTTTGCCATCACCGCCTATGCCTATCGCTACCTCCTGGAGAGCGCCGGGATCGCCGATGCTATCAAGGATGCCCTGGAAGGGCTTGACACCAGTGATTTGCGCAACCTCCAGGAGCGGGGCAAGAAGGCGCGGGAAATCGTGCGCAACGCCGAGTTTCCCAAAGACCTGTATGACGCCATCGTCGAGGCCTATCGCAAAATGGAGCAGGATTACGGCGCCAATACGGCGGTGGCGGTACGCTCTTCGGCCACCGCCGAGGATTTGCCCGACGCTTCCTTCGCCGGCCAGCAGGAGACATATCTTAACATCAGCGGGCCCGACGCGGTGGTTGCCGCCTGCAAGAAATGCTTTGCCTCGCTGTTTACCGACCGGGCCATTTCCTACCGCCACCACAAGGGCTTCGGCCAGTTCGACGTTTATCTCTCCATCGTGGTGCAAAAGATGGTGCGCAGTGACTCCGCCTCCTCCGGGGTGATTTTTTCCATTGATACCGAAAGCGGCTTCGAGAACGCGGTTTTTATCACCGGTGCGTGGGGACTGGGGGAGAACGTGGTCCAGGGGGCGGTCAATCCCGACGAGTTCTATGTTTTTAAACCCACCCTGAAGGAGGGTAAACGGCCCATTGTCGGCAAACGCCTGGGCAGTAAAGAGCTCAAGATGATCTACTGTGCCGACAACGGAGATGGGGAGACGGTAAAAAACATCGATACCACCACTGCGGAGCGGGGCTCTTATGTGATCACCGACGACGAGATCCTGACTCTGGCCCGCTGGGCCTGCATCATCGAGGACCATTACGGCAAGGCCATGGACATCGAGTGGGCCAAGGACGGCGACGGCAAGGAGGTGGGTACCGGCGAGCTGTTCATCGTCCAGGCCCGGCCGGAAACCGTGCATTCCCAGGCCAACAAGCAGGAGGTCGAAACCTATGTCCTCAAGGAGCAGGGTAAGCTCCTGGCCACCGGCCAGGCGGTGGGAACCAAGATTGGCCAGGGCAAGGCCAACGTGATTGAGAAGGTGGTGGATATCCATGATTTCAAGAAGGGCGAGGTGCTGGTCACCGATATGACCGACCCCGACTGGGAGCCCATCATGAAGATTGCCTCCGCCATTGTCACCAATCGCGGCGGGCGCACCTGCCATGCCGCTATTATTTCCCGGGAGCTGGGGATTCCCTGTGTTATCGGCACCGGCGACGGTACGGAGTTGATCGCCAGCGGCAGCGACGTCACCGTTTCCTGTGTTGAAGGTGAGACCGGCAATATCTATGAAGGCCTGCTCAAATTCGATGTGGAGCGGTTGGATCTGGCCTCCATTCCCGAGACCAAAACCAAGATCATGATGAACGTCGGTATTCCCGAAAAGGCCTTTTCCGAGGGCCAGATCCCCAACGACGGGGTGGGCCTGGCCCGCGAGGAGTTTATTATCAACTCCCATATCGGCATTCATCCCCTGGCGCTTTACAACTTTGAAGAGTTGAAGGGCAAGGCCGATTCCGATCCCAAGATCGCCACCATTGTCAACGAGATCGAGGCCCGTACCACCGCCTATCCCGGCGACAAGAAGCAGATTTTCATCGACAAGCTGGCCGAAGGCGTGGGTCGGATCGGTGCCGGCTTCTACCCCAAGGATGTCATCGTTCGCCTTTCCGATTTCAAGAGCAACGAATACGCCAACCTGGTGGGCGGCAGCCTTTACGAGCCCCACGAGTCCAACCCCATGATCGGCTGGCGGGGTGCCTCCAGATATTATGACCCCAAGTACAAGCCTGCCTTTGAACTGGAATGCAAGGCCCTGCTCAAGGCCCGCAACGAGATGGGTCTTAACAACATCAAACTGATGGTGCCTTTCTGCCGGACCC
>PWOG01000259.1 GCA_003557565.1 Desulfobulbaceae bacterium | reverse complement strand
GCAACGGCAACGGTGCCCCAACCCCAGTCCCCGAACCCATCGCCGGTCTCCTCTTCGGAACCGGACTCTTTGGTCTTGTTGGCTTTGGCCGGAAGAAGTTCAGAGTCAAAAAAGCTGATTGAAAATGGGGACTGTCTAAAGCCAAAACTGATGAGTTGACAAGTTCTTGAGTTGATCAACGGTAATGGCAAGTGCCCAAAAACAGGAACCGTCGCAGATTTAACATCTGTGACGGTTTTTTTGGGGTGGCATCCGCACAGGCCATCGACTAGCAGGACATGGCCACGGGGATGCCAGCGGGTATGGTCACCGAAGATCTGGATCGCCTGACCGCCCCCCCCGCGCCGATCTCCAGGCCGGTTGCGATAATCAAAACTATCTGCATTACACTCAAAGAAGAAACCCAAACCTTTATTATTTGATTTCATTTGCAATGTTATGAGACAGCAGTGAGGCAGAGTCATTGTTATGGCTCTGCCTTTTTGCGCCATAACCCGGCAAATACCACACTGTTTTAATACTATCCCTGACCATATAAGGTGCTCAGGCCTTTACTCTCAAAGCAGTGACATTAAGCAATAAGGATTATCATTGTCAGCTAGTTCATTAATTCCTGTAAAATTTAGTTTTTTAATGTGTTACTTATTTTATTTAAAAAATAATTTGCTTATATCTGTCGTTCGTGTATTTTGGCCGCCGACGCCAATCAGGTGCTCTTAAATCAGCTTTATCGATTCGTTTTTGTGAACTTTTGTGAACCTTTAAAAGAGGAGGAAAAAATTTCCACAACGTAATCAGGCCCTTCGGGAACAGATTACACTAATTTCAGCAGTAAAAATCCAACGAAAAAGGCAAACCACTGCGAAAGCGTGGGACGCAAAGCTACCGGTCTTCACCCTTTTTTACACAGGGCAGACAGCGGGGTTGCCGAACGGATCGTTCATATTCACCCCTTATTGAGGTGAAACATCCGTACGGCATCAAACTTAACTAGATGCGGAGGTGCCGTATGGTCAGCAAAAAATTTAGTCTCAACTCATCTTTTTCATTATTTTTAACTCTTTTCACCTGTCTGCTGGTTCTAGCCGCCTGCAGCGGCAGCGAAAACTCGGACGACAGCAGCTCCTCCGGTGATAACAGCTCCTCCGGCGAGATCACCAAGGTAACCAGTGGTATTGCCGTTGATCCTTACATAGTGGGGGCCACTTTTTTCGAGGATGAAAACGGCAACGGCCGGTGGGATGCGGGTGAACAGATATCCACCCCCTCGGATGAAAACGGGCGTTTCAGCTTTAACGAGCCGGTCAAGGCCGGCAGCACTATCGTCATGCTGGAAAGGGGCAAGCACCAGGGAGTGCCTTTCACCGGCCGCTTGATGCGGCGGGTGGATCAAAACGACCCCGCCACCGTGGTGGTCTCTCCACTTACCACCTATGCCGCCCTCGGACTGGGCACCAAAGACCTGGCCCCTTCTTTGGACGGTCTGAACCAGAGCTACGCCTACCCTGGCGATTATGATGTCACGGCCGACCCCATGGCCGGACTGGACTCCATTACCTCCCTTAACGCCACAGCCCCGGACCATTTTGAGACCATGGCCAATATCAGGGCCAACCTCTACATTGGGGCCGTTCTGGAAATGGCATTGATTCATCGGGATATCCACGAACTCAGCAGTTATGACATCCAGGACAAGCTCAACTACTGGGATCCCCTGGCCAACCTAAAGGAAGGTCTGCTCTACGCGGTGAACAGTGATGCAATTGACCGGATCGGCGCCAAGCTGGAGGAAGATTCAGAACTGTCCGGCAAAACTGACCTGCCCGCGGTGACCATGCGTGAAGTGGCCGAAACAATGCCGGCCATTATCAATTGGTGGAAGCAGGAACTGATCCGCAAAGCTGTTGAAAACCAGAAAGTACAGATCGCCGCTGAGGACTTCAAGGCCCTGATTGACCAGGTCCAAGGAGAACTGGGCCTGCATTACTACTTGCGCAATAACCACGAACACTCGTCGAGAACCCGTGAGCTCGATCCCGGCCAGGACAACCATCCCGTCGTTACAGAAA
Organism: Desulfobulbaceae bacterium; assembly: GCA_003557565.1. Taxonomy (GTDB): domain Bacteria; phylum Desulfobacterota; class Desulfobulbia; order Desulfobulbales; family Desulfurivibrionaceae; genus Desulfurivibrio. Next base: position 2,542 of record PWOG01000259.1, on the reverse strand, counting down.
ACGGCACCGTTGGTCAGGTGAAAGAAATCGACTGGGAGAATTATTTGCCCGGCATGGAACTGCACCTTGGCGACAGCAGCCGGCTGATTTTTTTCAACGACGGCAGCGTCGAGATAGCCAACGGTAATTTTGATGTAACTGGCACCTGGAATGTGGAAGACAATCTGCTTATCCTTGGAGATAACGTGGATCAGCAGACCCTGGAACTGGAGATGGAGAGCGATTGGTCCAGTCATCTTGCTTTGAGCGTCAATGGGGAGTTGCCGGACTACAACCCAAACTCTTTTGTTGGTAAATTTATCAAGGAAGCAAAATTATTCCAGCTCATGTAAGGCCGGCTAACCGACAAAGTCGCTGGTCAAAGGCCAACTGTTTGTGATACAAAATAAATATCATAACTTTACGGGCGTTTCTTTATCTGTAACAGGATCAGAGACAGCAGGCGCCGGGCAGGAAAGATCAGTTTTCAGCTCGGCCGCCTGGAACACCCCTGGCCTTAATTTCACCGGTGAAACATGTACGAATCCCGTAGCAAGGAACTGGATCGCAATCTTTTCTTCCTGGACGTGGCCTGTACGGTGGTGGTTTTCCTGGCCGCTTTCCAGGGCAGAAATTTAATGCTGGGTGAAACAGGTGAGCTCAACATTTATTCACACCTGTTTCTTCTGCCCCTGCTGATCACCCTGGTAATCCTTTTCCTTAACTATTTCGGTGCCTACCGAAATCCCTGCTACGTTACCATTTTCGCTTATGCCTGGGCCGTTTTCCGCAGCATGGTCCTGGCGATCGTGGTACTGCTCACCCTGCTGTTTTTTCTGGAAATACAGTATATCAGCCGGACGGTAATACTGCTTTTCGCCATCCTTAATTTTACCGCCCTGCTGACATGCCGAATACTGATCAAGGCTTATTTACACCACTGTCTGCGTGACGACAACAGTCAATTGCGGGTGCTGATCATAGGCAGCGGCGAGCGAGCCAGGGAAATGGCACAAGCTTTGCGACAGCACTCGGAATGGGGAATCAAGGTCCTCGGTCATCTTGACCCCGACCCCGATAAAGTCGGTACCATGATCAATGACGTGCCGGTCATGGACACGGTGGCCAACATCAGCAGATGCCTGAAAAACAACGTGGTGGACGAGGTAATCATCGCCATCCCCCGCTCGCTGCTGGAAGATGCCGATCATATTGCCCAGGCCTGCGAGGAAGAGGGCATAAAGCTGCGCTTCATGGCCGATCTCCTTAAGGTTCAGATGGCCCGGGTAAGCTTCAGCCAGGTGGGCGATATCCCCCTGCTGACCATGGAGCCGGTGGCCCACGACGACGACAAGCTTTTTGTCAAGCGGCTTTTCGACCTGACGGTGACCTTGCTGGCCATGCCCTTGGTAATGCCGTTGATGGCCCTGGTGGCGCTGGCGGTAAAGCTCGACTCTCCCGGACCGGCCATCTTTGTCCAGGAGCGGGTGGGGTTGCGCAAGCACCTCTTCCCTATGTTCAAATTCCGTTCCATGTACCAGGACGCCGAGGCCAGAATGAAGGAAGTCGAACACCTTAACGAAGCCGAAGGGCCGATCTTCAAAATCAGCAACGACCCCCGGGTAACCCGGGTGGGGCGTTTCATCCGCAAAACCAGTCTGGACGAACTGCCCCAGCTGTTCAACGTCCTGCGCGGGGAAATGAGTCTGGTGGGGCCGCGGCCCATGTCGATCCGGGACGTGGATCTGTTCGACCGGGGCATTCAGCGCAAGCGTTTCAGCGTCAAGCCGGGTGTCACCTGTATCTGGCAGATTTCTGGCCGAAGCGACCTGCCGTTTGAAAAATGGCTGGCCCTGGACCTGGAATACATTGAAAACTGGTCACTGTGGCTGGACTTGAAGATTCTGATGAAAACCATCCCCGCAGTGTTGTGGTCCAAAGGAGCGGTGTAAGAATGCGCAAAGGAATTATTCTGGCCGGCGGCTCCGGCACCCGGCTCTACCCCCTTACCCACTCGGTGAGTAAGCAGCTCATGCCGGTATACGACAAGCCGATGATCTACTATCCTCTCTCAACCCTGATGCTTTCAGGGATCCGGGAGATTCTGATCATCACCACCCCGGACGATCAGGCCGCATTCCGGCACCTGCTGGGCGACGGCAGCGCCTGGGGACTGTCGCTGTCCTACGCGGCCCAGCCCAGCCCCGACGGCCTGGCCCAGGCCTTTTTGATCGGGGCCGACTTTGTGGGCTCCGACCCGGTAACCCTGGTACTGGGCGACAATATCTTTTACGGCGAAGGACTCTCCAACCGGCTCCAGACCATTGCCGCCCGTCATGCGGGGGCCACGATCTTCGGCTACGTGGTCAAGGATCCGGAGCGGTACGGAGTGATCGCCTTTGATGACCAGGGCAGGGCCACCAGCATCGAGGAAAAGCCCCCAACACCCAAATCCAACTACGTGGTTACCGGTCTTTATTTTTACGACAACGAGGTGCTGAACATCGCCCGCGAGGTCAGACCATCGGCCCGGGGGGAGCTGGAAATCACCGATGTCAACCGG
>PWOG01000165.1 GCA_003557565.1 Desulfobulbaceae bacterium | reverse complement strand
GAGGGCGGCCGGGAACGGCACCACCACCCGCCGCTCCCGCCCAAGACCAGGTTGCAGGACCGGAACCGGTCGCAACTCCGGCCAAGGGGCCGCCACCGGCTGCCGGGCCGGACGGGACACCACCGGTACCCCACGTTTTTTTAAAAACATCGACCAGCTCCACCAGGGTCCCCTGCCCAACCGTCGCCTGGAACTGGGCCAATTCCTTTATTACTCCGGGCTGGCTTCCTGGCGTACCATCGTCAAGGCCCTGGCCTGGCAGCGCAGCCGGCGGCCCCGGATCGGCGAGATCAGCCGGCGTTTCGGGCTGCTGAGCGAGCAGGACGTTGCCAGGGTGCTCCGCCACCAGCAACCCGGGCAGCGTTTCGGAGAAGCCGCCCGGGCCATGGGTCTGCTCACCGAAACCCAGGTGCGCCTGCTGCTGCAAACCCAGAAACGCCTGCAGCACAAATTCGGGGAATATTTCCTGAAGGAAAAGATACTGACCCCCGGCAAACTGGCCCGGTTGCTGACCGCGTTGCACCGCCACAACAACCGCATTAACCGGTAATCGTTAACCAGGGCCAGCAACCTGATGATTTAACGGGCCGTAACCCCAGCAGCCGTGCCGCAGATTCGGACCATCAGCCTGGCGCCGCGTACACAGGGTACTAAAAGCCTGGCTGATCGTCCGAAGATGCGGTGCGGCTGCTGGGGTTACATGGACCACAATTTCAACGGTCGCAGGACCACATTTTAAAGGCCTGTCCTTGCCCTACAATAATCTCATCTATCTGCTGGTGGTCATACTTATCCTGGCCACCCGGGGCGTGCCGGAAGAGCCGCAGTTTTCGGGGCTGGTCACGCTACTGCTGCTGGGGGTGAAAACCGCACTTTTCTTCGGCCTCTGTCATCACCATTTCCGCCGCCGGCCCCCCGTTGAGGCCTCCGCTTACTTCGGCACCGAACAGCGGCTGGCGCTCATGGCCATCTTAAATTTTGCCGTCGACGTTTACCTGCTCGACATCCAGTATTATTTCACCACCATACCGGGCACCGCCGCCCTGCCCACGCTGATCCCCTATGCCGGGGTGGCCCTGTTTCTGAGCTACCTGATGCTGGTCTGGAACCGTGGCCGGCCCGTTTACAACCTGATATTCCAGGCCGACCACCCCCCCCGGGCCTTTCTAACCTCCAACCTCAAGTTCAATCTGGTCATCCTCCTGCCCTGGCTGATGATCACCCTGGTGGCCGATCTGCTGCGCCTGACCCCCCTGGAGCCGGTTAAACAGCTGCTGGCCTCGGCCTGGGGAGAGCCCCTGCTCATTTTGATCTTTTTTTCGCTGTTGCTGCTGGTCTTTCCCTGGCTGGCCACCCGCCTCTGGGGTTGCCGCCCCCTGCCCCCGGGCCCACTGCGCCACCGGCTCGAGCAATTATTGCGCCGCCACCGGGTCAAATTCCGGGAAATCATGCTCTGGCCTCTCTTCGAGGGCCGGCTGCTCACCGCCGGGGTCATGGGTCTGAGCCGCCATTTCCGTTACCTGCTGATCACTCCCGGACTGCTCCGCAAGGTCAACGAAGAAGAACTGGAGGCGGTGGTGGCCCACGAGATCGGCCACGTCAAACATCGTCACCTGCCCCTTTACCTGCTCTTCTTTCTGGGCTTTGCCCTGTTTGCCCACCTGATCTCCCTGCCCCTGCTGGTCCTGTTCCTGGAGACGGACCTGCTGGCCTTGATCATGGCGGTCAGCGACCAATCGCCCGCAGCGATCATCGGCCTGCTCGGCACCATCGCCCTGATCATTCTGCTCATCGTTTATTTCCGTTTTCTCTTCGGCTATTTCATGCGCAACTTCGAGCGCCAGGCCGATCTCTACGCCCTGACCGCCATGGGGCATGCCGCGCCGCTGATCCAGGTCTTTGAAAAGATCGCCGGCCCGGGCGGCAGAATCCGTGATCTGCCCAGCTGGCACCACTTCAGCCTTGGCCAGCGGATCAACTTCCTGGCGGCCTGCGAGGACAATCCTCGGCTGATCAAAAAACATCACCGCAAGGTCCGCCTGTCCCTGGTACTGTTTCTGTTGCTGCTGGGCGGGGGCGTCGCCGCGCTCTGGCAGATGCCCGATGAGCTGGCGACGGAAAGGGCCCAGATCCGACTGGCCGAGACCATCGTCATGGAAAAGCTCCGCACCGAGCCGGAAAGCCCCGAGTGGCAACAGCATCTTGGCGACCTGCGCTACTTTCAGGGCCAATACCGGGCGGCCATCGCCGCCTACCAGCAGGCCCTGGAGCTGGACCCGGAAAGACCCGAGGCCCTGAACAACCTGGCCTGGTTGCTGCTCACCGCCGAGGACCCCGCCGTGCATGACTATCCCCGCGCCCTGAAGTTGGCCCAACGCGCGGCGGAGCTTGCCCCCCGGGCCCATGTACTGGACACCCTGGCCACCGCCTGGTGGCTCAACGGGCGGCGGGATAAAGCGGTGGCCGCCGCCGAAGCCGCCCTGGACGCCGACCCCGATAACGGGGAATATTACCGCCAGCAACTGGAAAAATTCCGCCAGCAGGAGTTACCTCAACAACAGGGCAATAAACCATGACCCAGGGACTGTTCATTATCTATACCGGCCACGGCAAAGGCAAAACCTGCGCGGCCTTTGGCCAGGCCCTGCGGGCCGCCGGCCAGGGGTTGCGGGTTTGCATCATTCAGTTTGTCAAAAGCCGGGCCTGCGGGGAACTAACCGCCCTGGAACAGCTGTCCGGGTCAACCGGGTCGGTGGAAATCCACCAGGTCGGTTCCGGCTTCAGCTGGCGGGACAAGGAGATGACCAGGTTCAAGGAAAGCGCCCTGGCGGGCTGGCAGTTGGCCCGGGACAAAATAGGCTCCGGCGACTGCGACCTGGTGATCCTGGACGAGTTCACCTATCTGCTCCATTTCCATATCCTTAGTCCAGGCGATGTTCTGCCGGTTTTTACGCAGCGGCCGGAAAAAATGCACCTGCTCGTCACCGGCCGCGATCCCGGCGAGGAATTGCTGGACGCCGCCGACCTGGTCACGGAGATGCGGGAGATCAGGCATCCCTTCAAAAAAGGGGTGGCGGCCCAAAAGGGCATCGAATGGTAGGATACACGCCCGGATCAGCGCCCTGACAAACGATTGCTCATGGTTCAGGGGAGATGCTGAAAACCCTGGAGACCTTCGGGGATCTTGCCAGACTTGAGGCGGATGGCCAACTGCCGGCCCAGGTTATAGGTTTCGTCGCACTGCTGACGGGTGTGGCCGAAACTGGGATAAAAGCGACGGAACAGCGAGGAGGAGCGCTCCGGCGCCGCCCCGGCAACCTTGAGAAAAACCCCGATGGTGCGCCAGGGTTCGGGCTGGGGATGACTGAAGACCAGGGGGCCGCAGGCCAGGGCTGGGATCCCGGCCAGGCGTTTTTGCAGATAACGCCAATGGCGCCGCCAGTAGCCCCGGCAGGAAATCATGGCCAGCACCGGCCGCCGCCGAAAAAGGCCGGGACGCTGATCGAGCAGGGACAGCACCGGACCGCTGGGATTCCACGACCAGGTGGGACCGGCCAGCACCACCAGATCGCAGGGGTCGTCATCGGTTACGGCCAAGGGCTCGATGGCGAAACGGGTCCGGAAGGCGGTAATCATCATCAGCCACAGGGTTCTGGTAAAGGATCCCAGGGGAAAACGCAGGGAACGCCGGGGCCGCAGACGCTCCTGACGGACCACCACCCCTTCATCGATCAACCCGGCGATGAGCCGGCGAACCAGAACAGAACTCTGACCGCTGTATGAATAAAATAAAACAAGCACCCGGATCGGAGGAGCGGGCATGGACATTCTCCTGACTCACTTGTTGCCTGGGCCGCGGCACTGGCTCAAAACGGTTTCGCCAAGCAACCATCGATAATTTCCGGGTAATTTGGCGGCGAGGAAAATTACCCGCCCGCTGCCCACGGCTTTGTAGCCGATTGCGCAAAGTTAGCGGTTAAAACGGCCCATTTTTTTGCGGAACTATAAAATCCATCAGCGTCGCAAAAAAAAACGGCGCCGACCGGGAATGCTTGGTAACCTGCCAGGAAAAGAGTTTTTGCGGATGCAGGCCCGTAACATTAGTGCCCGGCGTTTCTATACAGGGTTCTCAAATTTAACGGCCTCGCACCAACAAAGGTAAATGATCACAGGGCCACAATTGTAAGCGGTCACAGGGGGCCGCAGGTTGCGGTGAGCCACGACGGCGATGCTTACCTCAGTACGTGAGCCGGCCCGATCGCCGCAAGGTGTGTGTGGTGTCATGTGATCGCTTACTAACAAAGTGCTGCAGAGCCTACTCAGCCGCCGCCGCTTTTTGCCGTGCCCACAAATTTAGGGCAGATTAAGCAGAAACACAAGTTAAACCGGCAAAAAGTAACTTATGTCCGGAGCACACAAAAACCGGTCCGGCGTATAACATATTACTGGATTTTGCCCGTAAGCGGTCACGGGATGCTGCAGGTTGCGGCTGCTGGGGCGGCTGAGGTCACGAATAAAACATCATTAAACACGAGGAACCATGGACCAAAAGCACGAGGTTATCATCGTCGGCGCCGGGCTTTCCGGCCTGGCCACGGCCCACTTCCTGGCCGGCGCCGGCCTG
>PWOG01000347.1 GCA_003557565.1 Desulfobulbaceae bacterium | reverse complement strand
GGGGCCAGGTTGACGGCCAGGGTGCGTTGCTGCGGCGGCAGCCCGGGCCTGAGCAGGCGTTCTTTCAAGGCCAGAAAATCGCTGACCGAAATGGGGATCAGTTGATCGTCATCCTCGCTGATGGCAAAGATCCGGCAAGTGGCCCGACGGTGGCGATAGATAATGACCAGCAGGTCATCGGCCAGCAGAATTTCCTGGACCTTGCCCAGAAAACGCCAGGCCCCGGCCAGATCCTCATCGAGCTCCGGCCGCTGCTCGACAAAGGCCTGAAAGGCCTGCAGAATATCGTTGCGCAGCAGCAGCGGCGGCTCCGGCCGTTCCAGGCCCAGAAGAAATTCTCGCAGGGGAGCAATATCGGGTTCGTTGACGAAACTGCTCAGGTCCGTTTCCATTGCCTAGTCCTTTTTCTCCGCCTGCCGGCTCTCGGTGTTGAAAAACTTATAATGTCTGATGCCATCGAGAATGCCGGCGGCGTATTCCTTTTTGCTGAAGTAGATCTTGCGCTGGCCCCGCAGGGGTTCCAGTTCCCCGGAGTAGTTGCCCACCACCACCCCGCAGGCGTCTCCGCGCAGCATCTGGGCGTCACTGCCGGAATCGCCGCAGATCATGATCCGGTTTAAGGGTATGTTCCACTTGTAGCTGAGATAACGCAGGGCCTTGCCCTTGGAAGCCCGGTAGGGCAGGATATCGAGAAAGCTGCCGTGGGAAAATTCCAGGGTGTAGTGAAGTTTCTTCTCCTGCAGGGCAAAGTGCACTTTGGCCAGGTTGTCGCCTTCATCGGCCATGAGGTAGCTGACCTTGAAGGGATGCTGATCGCTGTCTTCCTGAAGCTCAAGAAAGTCCAGATCATCCAAGGCCTTGCGGATGGCCGCCGGCTTCCACTGATGCCGCAGATGCTGCTTCCAGCCGTTGTCCAGGCTGAAATCGGGACCGTAATAGATCTCGGTGCCCACCGCGGCGATAATGATATCCGGGACCGGAATCCCGTGCCTGGCCAGCACTTCCCTGGTCACCTCCAGGCTGCGGCCGGTGGCCACGCCCCAGCCCACCTGCTCGCGTTGCTGCTCCAGAAGCTCCAGCAAGTCCCTCATTGCCTGCTCGTCGCCCACCAGGGTGTTGTCGATATCGGTGATCAGCAGACGATCGACCCCGGCCAGGCGCTTGCCGATGGCCCGGGGTTTGCTGCCCGCCGCTTCGGGCCCGGGTTTGGGCACCGCCGCCAGGGCCTGGCGGTAAACCTCGAGGGTGGAGGCGCAATGGGATTCCCAGGAGTAATGGTTGCGCACCCCGATGATGCCGTTACGGGAGTACCTATCCCAGAGTTCGCGGTCCACCAGGATGGACTTGCAGGCCGCGGCGATCTGGGCGGTGTCGGTGGGGTCGATGAGAATGCCGTTGTCGCAGTTGGCGATGATATCCGCCGGCCCCCCGTCCTGGGTGGCGACAATGGGCAGGCCGCAGGAAGCCGCTTCCACCAGGGTCAGGCCAAAGGGTTCCACCAGGGCGGGATTGACAAAAACTCCGCGGCTGTCGGCGCAAAGCCGGTAAAGCTCGGGAACTTCCAGGGTGAAATCGTGCTTCTTGGGAATGGCCAGTTTGCCATAGAGGTCATAATTGTCCATGAGCAGCAGCATCTCGGTTAAGACATGGCGCTCATTTTCTTCCATGGTGGAGATATCCTTTCTAATCCCGGCGAAAATCGCCAGGTTGGCGATGGCCTGGAGATCCTTATCCTCGCCATAGGCCTTGATCAGCCCGGAGATATTCTTGCGCTGATCGGGCCGGCAGACCGCCAGGATAATCGGCTTGTGGTTGGCGGTGAAGAACCGGTCCAGCTCCGCCAGCAGCATCACCCGGGTCTGGCGGGCCACCTCGCCGTCCACGTGGTGCTCGGAGAGCTCGTGGTAGTAGGGGTAAAAGGTTTCAATGTCGATCCCCGGCGGAATGACGTTGAAATGACCGGCGGCGAAGTTTTCATACAGGCTGTACTGACGCTCAATTTCGTGCCGGGTGCTGACGACGATCTGCTCGGCGTCGCGGATGATCCGCTCCTCCACCCCGATACGGTGATCGATATGGTAACGCCGGTTGATCTCCTCGGGCTTGAGTCCGTCGGCCAGCAGTTTTCCTTTTTTGTGGGCCCCCATGGAATGGCCGGTAAAGACGAAGGGAACGCCGAAAAAGGAGGCCAGTTCCCGGGCCACGTAACCACCGTCGGCGTAATGACCGTGAAAGACATCGGGGATCCGGCCCTGTTTTTTGATGTATTTCACGGTTTTGTCCACCATCTCGTCGAGATGAGGCCAGAGCAGTTCCTTTCTGATATATTTGCGTCCCCCGCACTGGATTCGGATGATCCGGGCCTCGGGGGACAACGGTTCCACGGCCTGGGAGTAATCTTTGGAAACCGTCTGATCACCGATCAAGCGGGTAACCAGTTCGACCTTGGACACCTCCGGCCGCTGCCCCAGGGCCCGGGCCAGCTCCAGGACATATTTGACCTGGCCGCCGGTGTCGGCATCCCGGCCCAGTTCCGGGTTCTCGCCCCGCACCAGGCCGTGAATGCTGAACATCTGTATGTATAGATCCTCTGGCTCCTGGTCCCAGTTCTTACCTTTGCCCATCTGTTTCACCTGCCTAAACGTAAGCGTTCACCAGGGCGCGCCCCCGGCCTTTAAAAAGCCGTAAACCAGCACTCATGCCGCAGGCTGCAGCGGCCCGACGACACCGCTAAAGAACCGTACACCAGGGCCAGCAACCTGTTGATTTAACGGGCCGCAAGCGTTTACCGCTTGAACCACTTGTGCATTTCCTCGGCGGTGAAGTGACGCACCACCGGCCGCCCGTGGGGGCAACGGGAAAAGATCCCCGCCGCTTGCATCTCAGAAAGCAGGGCCCGCATTTCCTCCGGCGCCAGAACCTGGCCGGCTTTAACCGCCGCCTTGCAAGCCATTCCGGCCAGAACCGACTCCAGTCGGCCGCTTGGTTGCCGGTTTTCGCCGCCCTCCAAAAAACGCAAGATCACTCCGGCCAGAATGTCCGACGGCGAGGATGCGGCCAGCAGGGCCGGCACCGCCTTGATCACATAGCTGTCGCCGCCAAAAGCCTCGACTTCCAGTCCCAGGCGGGAGATTTCCTCGCCGCGGTCGGCCAGCACGGCGGCCTCGGCGGGGGAACATTCAAGCACCGCTGGAAAAAGCAGGGCCTGACTGCTTAAGCCTCTTTCATTGTACTGGGCCAGCAGTCGTTCGTAAAGCAGGCGTTCATGGGCGGCATGCTGGTCAACGGCCAGCAGCCCTTGGTCGGTGGCGCAGATGATGTAGGAACGCAGTACCTGACCCAGCAGCTGCGGGGCTGTCTCCCCTGGTAAGCGATCACATGGCACCGCCATAAGCGGCGATCGGGCCGGCTCGCGTACTGAGGTACGCTTCGCCGTCCCGCTCTCCACAACCTGCGGCACCCTGCGGCCGCTTACCATTTTGCCCCCGTGATCACTTACCTCCCCGCCGGTCTCCGGAGTTTCATTACCGGCCGCACATGAAAGTTCGGCGACGGGGGTGGTGGCAGCAGGGGTGGTGGCAGCTTCAGAAGACCGTGAAGCAACGGATGGGGCGGCTGCCGAGGGGGCATGGTCCCGGCCGGAGGCCGGGGCCGAAGCCCTTGCCGGGTGAGTAAGAGGTTTCTGCTCGGGCTCGGGGCCGGTTTGCCCCGAGTCCGGGGACCACCGCGCAGGGTCTGCTGCCGCACCGGGTTTAGCGGCGGCAAACTTGGCTTCTCCCGGCTCCCGCACCTCAAACAGCCGGCCGGAGCCAGCCGGTGATCGCCACGGTGGTCCGCCGCCGGGGGCAGGGCCGGGATCAGTCGAGTTTGTGGTGCCGGCAGGCCCGGCAACCTGTGGCGCCGGCGATCCGGCTGCACCCGCCGCCGGTTTATCAACAGGTACCGGACCGCTTTCAGCCGCCGGTCCGTCGGCCGGCTGGCCGAACATGGTCCGGCTTCTTTGTTTTTCGTGCCGCTCCAGGGCCCGGCGCACTTCCTCGCGGACCGCGTCATGCACCCGGGAAGGCTGCTGCAGGCGGATTTCCTGCTTGGTGGGGTGGACGTTGACATCCACCGTGGCCGGATCAACCCGGAGAAAAACCACCCCGGCCGGCTGCCGCCCCCGCAACAACTGATTATGCAGGCCCTCGGCCACGGCATGGGTCAGCATCCGGTCCCGCACCGGCCGGCCATTGACAAAAACCCGCAGCCGCGCACCGGTGGCAGGGACATCCTCGGGGGCCAGAAGCAGCCCGAATACTTCTGGCCCCTGCTTTTCCCCCTCCCCATCGCCGGGGGGGCGGCCAATGATGATCATCTCGGCGGCGGCCCTTTTTCCCAGCAGCCGCCGGATCCTGCCCTCGGCATCGTCCACCCTCGCCGGCCATTGCAGCACCGTGCGGCCGTCCACCTGGTAATCAAGGCCCAGCCCGGGAAAGGCCAGACCGCAGTTCCTGACACATTCCTCCATGTGATACAACTCGGTGCGGGGTGTTTTGAGGAACTTGCGCCGGGCCGGAACATTGGCAAACAGGTCGCGGACCTCAACCACGGTTCCCTGGGCCGCGCCGGCCTCTTGAACCTTTTGTACGGTGCCGAATCGAACTTCCACCAGGGTGCCGAGATCGGCCCCGGCGGGCCGGGAACTCAACCGCAGGCGGGAGACCGAGGCGATACTGGGCAGGGCCTCGCCCCGGAATCCCAGGGTATTGATGGCGGCCAGTCCTGCGGCATCGGCGATCTTGCTGGTGGCGTGACGCTCGAGTGCCAGCAGCAGGTCGTCGGCGTCCATGCCGGCCCCGTCGTCGCTGACCCGCAGCAGCCCCACGGCCTTGCCCTCCACCTGGACGCTGATGTGGCGGGCCCCGGCATCCACGGCGTTTTCCAGCAGTTCCTTGATCACCGAGGCGGGACGCTCAACCACCTCGCCGGCGGCGATCTGGTTGGCCAGGTTTTCCGGCAGAATCCTGATGGCCGACAAGGTTTCAGGGCTCGACGGTGAGTTGGTTGTTGACCCAGTTGCGATCCCACCACTCGATGGGATTGACGAAAATACCGTTGACCAGCATGCTGAAATGCAGATGATCGCCACCGGCCATGCCGGTTACCCCGCTGTTGCCCAGCTGGTCGCCCCGGGCAACCGGCTGACCTTCATCCACGGTAATCCGGCTCAGATGTGAATACAGGCTGAACACCCCCTGGCCGTGATCGACGATCACCGTATTGCCGTAAATCCCCAGGTATTCGGCAAGAACCACGATACCATGGTTGGCGGCCTGGATCTCGGCCTCACGCACCGAAGCCAGGTCGATACCGAGATGGACCTGATTGTCGATCTTGCGGCCATCGTAATAGTAGCTGCGCCGGTCGCCATAACCGGCCTGCTGGCTGCTGCCGGCCATCCGCAGAAACCTTCCCTCCCAGAGTCGCTCAGGATGAGACTCGCGACAGATCTCCAGGATCTTTTCATTGTTCATCTCGCGAACCTCGCGGTTGACAAAGAGATACTGCTCCAGGTTGGAACCGGACATCTCGGGATAGTGGGCGGCAAACTCCGGCAACTTGCTGCGCAGGAAACTGTCGGAGACGTTGATCCGGCCCGTGGGATAATCCACCCGCCGCAGGTTGATGGCCAGCCCCCCCCGCCCCCGGTTGCCGGCCCGGTCCACGGCCACTACTTGCGCCTCCTCAAGGGCTTGGGTATCGTGGGGCAGGCCGATATAGGCCACATACTCACCGGGCCGGTCCTCGGCCAGGGGATAACCGGGGTGGAAGAAGCCGTTGATTTCCACCCCGTGCCTGGGCAGTTCTTCGTTGACGGAGTAACGGACCAGGCCGGCGCCGCCGGCCCGGACATAGCGGGTGGCTTCACCGACGCTGATCACCGGCGGCTGGGTGTCGATCACCAGGGGAAAAACCTCCTGGTGTTCATTACCCCCGCCCCAGTTACGCCAGGAATAGTCCCGACCCCGGAGCACCAGTTCCGCCTCGCCGTCGCCCAGCCCCAGTTCGCGTCCGGCCACCTCGATCACTTCCCGGAATTCCTCCGGGCCGGCCTTGAAAAACGGGCTGGAACGGGGAAACTCCCGCTCCAGCAAGCTCACTTCCTGGCCTTCCTGGCGCAGAACAACCTCCACCGCCCGCAGCCCGCTGCGTTCATCCCTGGCCAGGACTTCCACTTCACTGTTGATGCCAATCCATTGAATCTCCTGGGCCAGGCTCAACCGGGGGGGGGAGCCTTCACGCAGGAGCATCAGTGCAATCAGACCCGCCGCCAGCACCGCAACGGCGGCAAGCAACAACCAAAGACGCAGGGAAAGAGCGATTTTGCCACCCCCTTTGTTGGACTCGAAACTCATGACTATAGTTCTCCGGAAAAAGGTTCAGATATGCAAAGTTTTTGGTGTTTTCAGCCGACAATCGACTCGGCCGACACGACGCCAGCCCCGGCCGGGGCAGCTCCAGACTTGAACAGATGGCGAATTTTACCACAGCCTAAATGAAAAAGGTAGAGCAAGGGGGCAAATTCCTTTGCTTCGAGGGCGGATTTGTGTAATTGATGCTGCTAACGTCGGGTCGATCCGCCGGCACTTTTCACCTTAAAGCCCGCAACAGACCAGTGATCATGTCCACTTCTTCCGCCCATACTATCATCATCGGCGCCGGCCCGGCAGGTCTGGCCTGCGCCGCCATGCTGGCCTCCTCGGGCCGGGAGGTCCTGGTGCTGGAACGGCTGCCGTGCGCGGGCCCCAAACCTTGTGCCGGAGGAATTCCCAACGGTGCCCTGGAGCCTGATCTGCTGCCCCCGGAACTTCTGGAGCGCAGTTTTAACCGCCAAAGGATAATAACCCCTCACCAGAACTTTTTGCTGCATAAAAACCAGCCGATCATCCACACCGTCAACCGGGAAAAACTGGGGGCGTGGATGCGGCAACAGGCCGAGGAGGCAGGTGCGGTGGTACTCACCGGGACCAGAGGACGGCGCATCAACGACCGGGTGCTGGTCACCGACCAGGGCGATTTTCGTTTCAAGTACCTGGTGGGCGCCGACGGCAGCAATTCCCTGGTCCGCCGCCATCTCGGCCTGCCCCTGGAGCTTGCCGGCATCGGTATCACTCATCAGGTTCCCGGCCACTTTCCGGAGATGGAGTGGCACATCAAACCCGCACTTTTCGGCAGCGGCTACGCCTGGATTTTTCCCCACCGCGACAGCGCCTCGGTGGGAGTTTACGCCTTTCGCGGCCGGCTGCGCTCCCACCTGCTGCGTGACCGCCTCCATCAGTGGGCCGAACAGCGGGGGGTGGATATCGGTGGCGCCCGCACCCGGGCTTCCCTGGTCAGCTTCGATTATCGCGGCGCCCGCTTCGGCAACCTGTTTTTGGCCGGCGATGCCGCCGGTCTGGCCTCGGGCCTCACCGGAGAAGGCATCGCCGCAGCCATTTATTCCGGCCGTGCCGTCGCCTCCGCCATCCTCGACGACCACGGCCAGCCCCCCGACCTGGGAACCCTGCTGGCCCGGCACGCCAGGCACCGTCGCCTGGTCCGCTTTATCACCCGTCTGCCCCGGACCGGGCGACCGGTGCTGGAAACCCTGGCCCTGGCCCTGCGTTGGGGGGTGCTGCCCCCGGAAACTTTGGAAATCGTAAAAAAACAACCGTCCCGCCGCTAACGGCAATCAGCAACGGCGCCCAAGACGGCCGCCATCATAAAAGCAAGGGAGTTAATCATGACCTCCACCCCAAAAAAACGCCGACTCTGGCTGCTTAACATCATTTTCGTTGTCGTGGTCGGTGGCGTTCTGCTCTTTTTGTGGAACGCTCCGCCGGAAACCACGCCCCGGCTGCCGAACAACGAAAACCACCAGCGATTTTTCGACATGGACCGAAAAGAAGCGGAAAATTTCTGCGATTCCTGTCATCAGCCCGACGGGATTTATCCCCTGCCCGAGGATCATCCACCAACCTTTCGCTGTCTGTTCTGCCACAAGCTACCAGACTAAAGGTAAACGGTTACAGGGCACCGCATCTTGCGGAGATCTGGCCGGCTCACGTACTGATGTACGCTTCGCCGTCCCGATTACCACAACCCTGCGGCACTCTGTAACCGTTTGCCGTTTTGTCCTGGTTATCATCTACGAATACACAGGTAAACCACCCGTTATTTGAGCAATTATTGGCCCTGGTGAACGCTTATCATGAACAGCCATGACCGCACCGAACTGATCCTGCCGGATCTGGCGGCCCTGGAGGATTTTGGCCGCCGCCTGGGCCGGTCCGCCGTGGCCGGGGAGGTGATCTGCCTTTATGGTCCTTTGGGCGCGGGCAAAACCACCCTGACCAGGGCCATCGCCGCCGGGCTTGAAGTACCGCCGGCACAGCCGGTAACCAGCCCCACCTTCGCCCTGATCCATGAACATCAGGGCCGGCTGCCGCTTTTTCATCTCGACCTGTACCGCTTAAGCGATGATGAGGAGGAATTACTGGAATTGGGAATCGAGGATTACCTGTACGGAGACGGGGTTTGCGTCATTGAATGGGCGGAGCGACTGGGCGGACTGTTGCCGGCAAGGCACCTGGAGGTTCGGCTGGATTTTCAGGATCAGAGCGCCGACAGTGATCCGGAAGAAGAAACGGGCAGACTGGTGATCGTTATTCCTCACTGACCTCGCCTGGGAACTCCGGCCCGGCAACCATGCGGATTTCCTCCACGGTTACCACCCCGGGCCGCAACAGGACCGGATGCTCGCCCTCCAGACCGACCAGGGTGGAGCCAAGTCCGCCGGGAGTTTCGCCCCCGTCCAGGATAAAATCCACGTCGGGCCCCAACTGGGCTCCTACCTCGGCGGCGCTGACCGCCGCCGGTAGTCCGGAGTAGTTGGCACTGGTGGCGGTAATCGCCCCGCCGTAGGCCTGGGCCAGACGATAAGCCAGGGGATGAGATGATACCCTGACCCCCAGGGTGCCGCTGTAACCGGTCAGGATTACCGGCACTTCCTCGCTGGCGGCAAAAACCAGGGTCAGCGGCCCGGGCCAGAATGCGTCCATCAAAGGCTCGTAACAGGCCGGAATGGTACGAATAAGCCCGACCAGATGCTCCCGGTCCGGAACCAGACAGAGAATCGGTTTGTCCGGGGCCCGTCGTTTAACGGCGAACAGACGTGACACCGCCTCCCGGTTGAAGGGATCAACCGCCAGCCCATAGTAGGTTTCGGTGGGAAAGGCGACGATTCCACCGCGGCCAATCTCCGCCACCGCCCGCTCTATACTGGCTGACATCCCCGCCTCGTCGGCATCTAACAGAGGTTGCACGCCGGCTGAGTCTCCATTTTTTTGGTAACCGCCACAGTCGTGGCAGCCCGGTTACCCGGTCTTTTTATCAGGTCAAAGGCGCAAGATGCGTCTGCCCGCCCCCTGGCCTGCAGGTTATCGGGAACGTAAAGCCTTCTGACCGATATCCCGGCGATAATAACAGTCCGGCCAGGAAATGCGGCCAACCGCCCGGTAAGCCCGGTCGATGGCCGCAGCCAGATCATCGGCCAGGGCGGTTACCCCCAGCACCCGGCCACCGGCGGTGACCAGCCGGCCGTCTTCCCGGCGCGTACCGGCATGAAACACCTCGACCCCGGCAACTTCCGCCGCCTCATCCAGGCCCTTGATTTCATGGCCGCTGGCATAGGAATCGGGGTACCCCCCGGCCGCCATTACCACGCAGACGGCGGGACGAGGGTCGATGTCCAGGGTGATTTCGTCCAGTCGCTGGTCGATCACAGCTTCGACGATCTCGCTGAGATCGCTGCGCAGCCGCATCAGCAGCGGCTGGGCCTCGGGGTCTCCGAAACGGCAGTTGAACTCGAGCACCCTGGCCTCTCCCTGATCGATCATCAGTCCGGCGTAGAGCATGCCCTGGTATGGACGCCCTTCCGCGGCCATCGCCGCCACGGTGGGATACATGATCTTGTCCATGACCTGGTTCTCCAGCTCGGGAGTCAGCACCGGCGCCGGTGAATATGCCCCCATGCCGCCGGTATTGGGACCCCGGTCGCCGTCGTGGATCGCCTTGTGGTCCTGGGAGCTCGGCAGGGGCAAAACCGTTTTGCCGTCGGTAAAGGCGATGAAAGAGGCCTCTTCCCCGGTCAGAAACTCCTCGATCACTACTTGGCTGCCGGCCTCGCCGAAGGCCTTGCGGGACATGATCAGATCCAGGGCCGCCACCGCCTCGGTGTGGTCGGCGGCGATGATCACCCCCTTGCCGGCGGCCAGACCGTCGGCCTTGATTACCACCGGGTACCGCCTGTCGTCAAGATGAGCCAGGGCCTGGTCACGCTGCCGGAATACTGCATAGGAGGCCGAGGGAATCCGGTATTTGGCCAGCAGTTCCTTCATGAAGACCTTGCTGCCTTCCAGGGCCGCCGCCTGTCGGCTGGGGCCGAAAATCCGCAGACCGGCGGCGCGGAAATCATCGACGATGCCCCGGCTCAGGTGGGCCTCGGGTCCAACCACCGTCAATCCGATCCCCTCCTGCCGGGCGAAATCAACCAGGGCGGCATGATCGGTGGTATCCAGGTCAATGGAAGTAGCTACAGCTTCAATTCCGGCGTTACCGGGGGCGCAGTAAACGGCACTGACGCGGGGCGATCGGGCAAAGCTCCAGGCCAGGGCATGTTCCCGGCCACCGGAGCCGATGATCAGAATCTTCATCTCTATTCTTTCTTCCTTTCCGGCCACAGCCGGCAGTTATTCCCTAATAATTGAAAAATACCGTTTCCGGCTCTCCTCGTCAAGCGGAGCGCAAAACAGGCAAAGCAACATTATCCTTGACATGCCACCGCCATCAAGAATAAAAGAGGGTGTCACAAAAAATGAATGAGGATTCACCCACTTTTTGCAAATTTTCGGTTAACTTTCCACCCTCTAACCAACCTGGACCGAATGCTATCATGATCCGTACCGCCGACAAGCATGCCAAAATCATCGAGGCCGCCATCAAGGTTTTTTCCCGGAAGGGTTTTTTTAATGCCCGGATCGCCGATATCGGCAAGGAAGCCCAGGTGGCCGACGGCACCATCTACCTCTATTTCAACAACAAGTACGACATCCTGATCTCTCTGTTCGAAGAAGAGATCGGCAAAATCATCCTGGAAGTTAAACTGTTGCTGGACTCCGAGGCCGGTGACGACCCCCGGCAGATGTTGCGGGTTTTTGCCCTCCACCACCTGCGCATGATGGACGACCGCCGGGAGCTGGCGGAAGTACTGCAGATGGAGCTGCGGCAAAGCAACAAGTTCATGCGGGAGTACCGTCTGACCAAGTTCAGCGAATACCTGGACATTATCTCCGGGATCGTCAAGCAGGGTCAGCGGCAGGGAATCTTCCGGGGTGATGTGTTGCCGGGAGTCTTCAAACGGGCCTTTTTCGGCGCCCTGGATGAGACCTCCCGACTCTGGGTTCTCTCCCCGGATCACTCTTATTCCATAGAGGAAACCGCCGACCAGATCACCAATATCTTCATCAATGGGATCATGGTCACCGATCAACAATAACCCGGCCACCGCTAAAGCCTCCTGTGACCGCCCGACCAATAAACCGTACTCCCGAGATGACACCCTTTCCCGCAACCTTTCACCAGGGTCGGTAATCTGTTGATTTAACGGGCCATAACTCAAAACCGCCGGTGATCACGGCTCCTCGGGAGGAGTGATCTCCATCACCTCGAACTGGCGGACCCCGCCGGGGGTCTTGACCACCACCTCGTCACCCACCGACTTGCCGATCATGGCCTGACCCAGCGGAGAGAGCACGGAAATGCTGCCGGTTTCCACACTGGCTTCTTCCGGCCCCAGCAGCTGATAGCTGACCTCGTCGTCGGTATCAAGGTCGACCAGGGTCACCACGACCCCGAAAACCACCCGGTCACATTCCAGGGAACTGCAATCGATGACCTCGGAACGGCCCAGCTTGTCCTTGAGTTCCATAATGCGGCCTTCAATATGACTCTGCCGTTCCTTGGCGGCATGATATTCGGCGTTTTCCTTAAGATCGCCATGTTCCCGGGCGGTCTCTATGGCCTGGATCACTTTCTGTCGTTCATGACGCTGCAGCTGATTCAATTCCTGGCGCAGTTTCTCGTGGCCTTTTTTGGTCATGGGAATACGTTCAACCATGGGCCTGCATCCTCCAATGTACAAGATATTTTTTACCAGATATTTTGGGCGAGCTTTTCCCGTTGGGTTTTTCACCCACCACATAAAAAATCACGCCGTTTCATCCGCCGGCGGATGAAACGGCGCCAAACAAACTGGCTCACAAATAAAAAACGGGCAGCAACGCCTGCGTAACAGGTGTCCCGACCGCTATTGGGCAAGCTACCACAACCATTTTCCGATTGCAAGCAGGTCACCACCGACACCAGGGATCCGTCAAAGTCGTTGGTTTTGGTACCGGGGCGGGGCCTGCCACCGGCCCACCATCCCACCGTCCCTCAATGGCTAAGTGGTGGTTACGGCAATCTGATCGTCACCGGCCGGGACGATAAAACGAACTTATCGCCGCCACCACCTCCCGCTGCATCTCTTCGGTCAATTCCGGGTAGATGGGCAGGGCCAGGGTTTGCCGGGCGGCCCGTTCGGTTTCCGGAAAAACCTCGGCCTGGCAGCCCAAGTCCGCAACACAGCCCTGCTTGTGCAGCGGTACCGGATAGTAGATCTCGCAGCCGATGCCGGCCTGCTGCAGGTGGTTCATCAGCTCATCGCGCCGGCGGGCCCGGATAACAAACTGGTTGTAAATGTGAAAATCGCTCACGCCGACGGCCTCGGCCCGCCGCTGGTAAACCGCCTCGGGCAGAACCACGGCATCGTCGTCCACCAGTCCGGCTTGGGCGAAAAGACGGCGGTAGCAGTCGGCGTTGGCCCGACGGGCGGCATGCCAGGAAGGCAGATGCCGGAGCTTGATCTCCAGAACCACGGCCTGAACAGGGTCCAGCCGGAAATTACCGCCCACCATGGGATGATGATATTTGGGCGACCCGCCATGGACCCTGAGGATCCGGATTTTTTCGGCCAGTTCCCGGTCCCGACAGAGCACCATGCCACCATCCCCGATGCCGCCGAGATTTTTGCTGGGAAAAAAGGAAAAGCAGCCGGCCACCCCCATGCTGCCGGCCCGCATCCAAAGCGCGTCCACCTCCGAGCCGCCGGACTCCGGCCACCGGGCAGTCCCGACTGCCCGGCAGGCCTCGGATCCCAAGGGGCCGACGGCCCCAATGGCCTGGGCCGCGTCTTCCACCACCGGAACCCCGTAGCCGGCACAGATGGAAACGATGGCGTCCATATCCGCCAGCTGTCCGTACAGATGCACCGGTATACAGGCCTTGACCCGGCCCGCCTCTTCCGGCCGGGTACGGAAAAATTCCTCCAGAGCGGCGGGATCCAGATTATAGGTCACGGGATCGATATCGATGAACACCGGCCGGGCACCCAGGCGGAGAATACAGCCCAGAGTGGCGAAAAAACTGTAGGGGGTGGTAACCACCAGGTCTCCCGGCCCTACATCAAGGGCCATCAGGGTAACCAGCAGGGCATCGGTGCCGCTGCTGACCCCGATGGCCTGCAGTTCTTCCCCGGCGTCCGCCTCCGCCTCACCTCGACCGGTGGCGCAATAGGCCGCCACCGCCTTTTCCAGGCTTTCCACCCGGGGGCCGAGAATATAGCCGGTGGAGTCGACAACCTCGCCAACGGCGGCCATTATTTCCTCCCGCAGGGGAGCCATTTGCGGTTTTAAATCAAGCAACGGTACTGGCATGATAATCGATTGATCCTTGATGATTGTTAAGGGTTTGCGAAAATCCGGCAATTAGCGCCCCCCAGAGCGATTCAGGACTGGGGGCCGAAGAATTCGTCGAGAAATTCCTTGATATCCGGCACTTCGTTTTCCAGGTAACGCCTCATTTTCTTGAGCAGATTGGCCTCGATCTGGCGCACCCTTTCCCGGGAAATGCCGAAACGGTCGGCGATCTCCTGCAGGGTCGACGGCTCATCGCTGAGCAGGCGTTCGCCCAGAATTGCCAGTTCCTTTTCATTGAGGGTGCGGCGCATTTTATCGAGAATGCCCGCCATCCATTCCCGCACCTCGTCGGAGGCCACCACCTCCTCAACCCCGGGCCCGGGCACCGGCAGGAAATCCTTGCGCTCATCCCCGGAATCCTCGCGCATCGGGCTTTCCAGTGACAAGTCCCAGTTGTCCATGCGCTGGTTCATCTCGATGACCTCGCTTTCCTTAACATGAAGGCGCTGGGCCAGCAGCTTGGGCTCGGGTTTGAATCCCTGGGACTCCAGGAGTTTTTTCTCCTTGTTGAGGCTAAAAAAAAGCTTGCGCTGGGCCTGGGTGGTGCCAATTTTGACCAGGCGCCAGTTGTCCA
This sequence comes from Desulfobulbaceae bacterium, assembly GCA_003557565.1. Taxonomy (GTDB): domain Bacteria; phylum Desulfobacterota; class Desulfobulbia; order Desulfobulbales; family Desulfurivibrionaceae; genus Desulfurivibrio. Next base: position 2,751 of record PWOG01000347.1, on the reverse strand, counting down.
TGATGAACTTGAGGATATAGGCCCGGATCCAGTAGGCGGCGTAGTAGGAGAACTTTACCTGCCGATAGGGATCGAACTTTTTCACCGCCTGAACCAGGCCGATATTACCTTCCTGGATAAGGTCGAGAAAATTCTGCATCCAGTACTTCTGAAAATCCATGGCCACCTTGACCACCAGACGCAGGTTGGCGGTAACCAGCTGGTAGGCCGCCTCGGGATCTCCGGTTTCCCGGAACTGACGGGCCAGTTCGTCGGTTTCTTCACGAGTCAGCAAGCGGTGCCGGCTGATCTCCTGGAGATACCGGTGCAAAGCGGCATCGCCCACCACCGGCAGGTTGGCCGAGTCATCCAGGCTGACCAGGGGATGGAATTCCTGGGTATCCTCTTGGGCAGCCGGATCGTGACCGCTGAACTCGGCCTCTTCCTCGTCCGTAACGATTAATGGGGGGTCATTTTTCGTCATAATAAACCAGTATCAGCCGCAGCGTACCGTGGGGCTGATACAAAACGTTGTCGGCTTGGGAAAGCTTAACCAATATCATCTTTAATTGTTCAAAATATACCACGATCTGTCCTTAAATGCACCCTGCCCGTCATTTTCGCTGCGGCTTGCAGGCAGGGCACCAGGCAAGGAGGCAACACCGGCCGCCACACCGGACTGCCAGCCCGGAAGCCGGTGACGGGTAAAAGGGCCCGCTGCCGCCGGGAAAATCGGATTGCCAACCGGCCTTTTATGTGCTAAGTTTACGCGTTTTTACGACCTTATTCCGCCTTTCCTCCGCCGCCGGCAACCGGCGGCCCGCAAGGCCCTGACCCAGACCACGGAAAACCATGAAAAATATCAGGAATTTCAGCATCATCGCCCATATCGACCACGGCAAGTCAACCCTGGCCGACCGCTTAATCCAGCTCTGCGGCGGCGTCACCGACCGCAAGTTCCAGGATCAACTGCTGGACAACATGGATATTGAGCGGGAACGGGGGATCACCATCAAAAGCCAGACCATCTACCTGCCCTACCGGGCCGCCGACGGTAAGGAATATATCCTTAATCTGGTGGACACCCCGGGGCATGTCGATTTCAGCTACGAGGTCTCCCGAGCCCTGGCCGCCTGCGAAGGGGCCCTGCTGCTGGTGGATGCGGCCCAGGGGATCGAAGCCCAAACCCTGGCCAACCTGTATCTGGCCATGGAAAACGACCTGGAGATCATCCCGGTGATCAACAAGATCGACCTGCCCGCCGCCGAGCCGGAAAAAGTGGCCATCGAAATCGAAGAAGACCTGGGCCTGGAGGCCGAGCACATTCAGCAATCCTCGGCCAAAACCGGCCAAGGGGTGGAGGATCTCCTGGAAGCGGTGGTCCGCTTCCTGCCCCCTCCCCAAGGGGACGCCGATGCCCCCCTGCAGGCGATGATCTTTGATGCCCAGTACGACTCCTTCCGCGGCACCATCATCTCCTGCCGGCTCTTCAACGGCCGGGTCAGGCCCGGTGACCAGATCACTTTTCTCTCCAGCGGGGTCACCCACAAGGTGGATGAGGTCGGCCACTATCACCTCACCAAAGAGCCGGCCCGGGAGCTGACCGCCGGCGAGGTGGGATACATCATTGCCGGCATCAAAAATGTCGCCGATGCCCGGGTGGGCGACACCATTACCTTAAAGGACAACCCATGTACCGAGTCCCTGCCCGGCTACCAGCCGGCCAAGCAGGTGGTCTTTTCCTCCATCTACCCGGTTTCCACCGAGGATTACGACGACTTGGCGGCGGCCATGGAAAAGCTGACTCTAAACGACGCCTCCCTGACCTTCCAGAAGGACTCTTCCACCGCCCTGGGTTTTGGCTTTCGTTGCGGCTTTCTCGGCCTGCTCCACCTGGAAGTCGTGCAACAAAGGCTGGAGCGGGAATTCGACCTCTCCCTGATCCTCACCGTACCCTCGGTCAATTACCACGTTTTCCTCACCGACGGTACCATGCTGGAGGTGGACAACCCTTCCTATTACCCCGATCCGGGCAGCATCCAGCGGGTGGAGGAACCCTTCATCAAGGCCACCATCATGATCCCGGAAAAATACATGGGAGTGGTGATGAACCTCTGCATGGAACGCCGGGGGGTCAACAGCAACCACCACTACCCCATGCCCGGCCGGATCGAGTACACCTGCGAACTGCCCTTAAGTGAAGTGATCTATGACTTCTACGATCGTCTTAAATCCCTGACCCAGGGTTACGGCTCCTTTGATTACGAGCTGCTGGATTACCGCCCCGCCGACCTGGTCAAGATGGACCTACTGGTCAACGGGGAACGGATGGACGCCCTGTCCCAGCTGGTTCACCGCTCCAGCGCCCGGGCCCGGGGGCTATCCGCCTGCGAAAAGCTCAAGGAGGAGATCCCCCGCCACATGTTCAAGATCGCCATCCAGGCGGCCGTGGGCAGCAACATCGTGGCCCGGACCACCGTCGCCGCCATGCGCAAGGACGTGCTGGCCAAATGCTACGGCGGCGATGTCAGCCGCAAGCGCAAACTGCTGGAAAAACAAAAGGCCGGCAAGAAAAAGATGAAGACGGTGGGCAACGTGGAGATTCCCCAGAGCGCGTTTCTGGCGGTCCTGAAATCCGACGAATCGTAGTAAACGAACAGCCGCACCCCACCTTCGGGCGATCAGCCAAGCTGCTGATTACTGACCAGGGCGCTGCTCGCCGGGGGGTGGGGAGACCAGAAAGGAATCCAGGCGCTCCAGGAGCTGTTCACG
>PWOG01000046.1 GCA_003557565.1 Desulfobulbaceae bacterium | reverse complement strand
TCTTGTGGTGCTCATAGCTGGCCGGCCGGAAATCGGAAACCGCCGCCGCCATGATAATGATATCCATCTTTTCGGCCCTGGCGTTTATCGCCGCATGCATTTCTTCGGCGGTAACCACCGGGATCACCTCCACTCCGGCCGGGGGGGTGATGGCTCCGGGACCGCTGACCAGAGTGACCCGGGCGCCCCGTCTCCGGGCCGCCGCTGCCAGGGCGTAGCCCATTTTGCCGCTGGAACGATTGGTTAGCAGGCGAACCGGATCCAGGGGCTCCCAGGTAGGGCCGGCACTGACCATGACCTGGCGGCCCTGGAGATCCTGGGGAGTAAGGGCGGCGACGATTTCCTGGCGTACCGTTTCCCATTCGGCCAGGCGGCCGGGACCCTGGTCGCCGCAGGCCAACTCGCCGCTGTCGGGCTCGATCACGGTATAGCCGTATTCCCGGAGGCGGGCCAGGTTGTCCCGGGTGGCGAGATGCCGGTACATTTCGCTGTTCATCGCCGGGCAGACCAGCACTCGGGCCCTGGCCGCCAGCACCGTGGTGCTGATCAGGTCATCGGCCAGCCCGTGGGCCAGGCGGGCGATGGTGTTGGCGGTGGCCGGGGCCAGAACGATCAGGTCGTGGTCGCGGCCCAGGTTGATATGGGGCAGCTGCTCTCCGTCCTCGTCGGCGAGCATGGTGGTATGTACCCGGTTGCCGGAGAGAGCGCTGAAGGTCAGGGGAGTGACAAAGCGCCGGGCCGAAGCGGTCATCATCACCGTGACATCGGCTCCTTCCCGGCGTAACTCACGGGTCCATTCGGCCACCTTGTAGGCGGCGATCCCGCCGCTTACTCCCAGGAGAATACGTTTATCGTTGAGCAGAAAAGACAATCCGGCGTCCTTGTCGGTTAGAAAGAAAAAGGGGCGGTTTCGACCGGGGCGACGGGCGCGCCATTACCGCCCTCGTCCGGAGCCGAGGCACCGCCCCGCCGGCCTTTGGTCAGGTCATCGGCGATATAGACCTGGATATCGGTGGGGCGCACCAAGCCCCGGTCCCGGATGATAATTGTACAGGTTTTATTGGGCTTGATAAAGGCCAGCAGCACATCCTGGTGGGTAACCGATCCCACCAGTTCCCAGCCGTCACGACGCATGGTGGTGGTAAAAAAATCCGCCAGCGAATTGACGTCCACCCGGCCGGTAAAGTAAAGCACTCCGCCGGCGTAGGAGTCGGTATTGACCACCATGCTTTTATCCCGCAGCCAGGTAAGCTCGCTGGGGATCAGCAGGTCGCTGAAACCAGAAGGGTTATATGGTTCCGGATGAATCTCCTGGGCGGCATTGTCGTTGTTGTCGCGTTCGGCGCCCAGCTCATCCAGGAAGGCGCAGCCGGCCATAAACGGCAGCAGCAAAAACAGAAAAACCAGAATCCGGAATGAGTTGCGGGCAGGGCGGTAGGGTTGCTGGAACATGGGGAGAGCCTCCTGGTGGGTTTTATCAAAACTATATTGACTTGAGGATGAAACTGTCCAAGGGTTTACGCTGGGAGCGGCGCTCTCCCGGCGTAGGATGCCCCACGGCGATGACCGCCATCAGGTCCAGCCTTTCGTCAAGATCGAGGATCCGCCGGACCTCTTCTTTGTTTAGCAGGATCTGGCCGAGCCAGACCGCCCCCAGACCCAGGGCCTCGGCGGCCAGGAGCATGTTCTGGATGCAGGCCCCGGCGGCCTGATGATCCTTGACCTCGTCGTACATGGCATCCCGGTCGACAAAAACGGCGATCAGGGCCGGGGCGGCCTGCACGATTTTTTTGTATTTGGTAAGCTGTGCCAGCTTATCACGGATTTGTTCATCGCGGATCAGGGCAAAACGCCAGGGCTGGTTATTCAGACCCGATGGGGCCCAAATGCCGGCCTGCACAATTTCCTGTAACGCCTCCGGGGCAACATCTTCCCGGGTATATTCGCGAATGCTGCGGCGACGGTATATGGCTTCGAGTACTGGATTCTGCATAGCAAAGAACAGTTTCTGCGGTATGATTTATGATTAAGATAAGGGGGGCGACAGGCCCGTAATGGTATCAGGCTGAACTGTCCTGAAAAGATAAGTCAATGATAGTCGCCGTGCCGGCTGCTGTCAACGAAAAGGGACCACCCCGGTCCCCTCCAGGGAGCAGTCAAAATCATTGGTTTTGGCGCCGCCCGGGCGCGACCTTGACGGAACCCTGCATTCCTTCCGGCAGGCATTGCGGGGCAGAGGTTAATTTGGTAGAAGAGCCGGGGTCGTAACCAAGTTGCAGGGTTTGTATAGTAAGCGGTGACGGGGTGCCGCTTGGGTGGGTGATGATGGCATGATCGACGACATAACAAGGAGATAATAGTGACGGCGGAAGAAAAGCAAGCGGCGTTAGTGGAATTTATCGACACCCACTGTCATCTGGATTTTCCCGATTACCAGGGCGACCTGGAACTTGTGATCCGGCGGGCGGAGCAGGCCGGGGTGCGGGAGATGATAAGTGTCGGTATCGATCTGGACACTTCCCGGAAAGCCTTGGAGCTGGCCAGGCGCTGGCCCGGGGTTTATGCCACGGTGGGGGTGCATCCCCACCATGTTAACGAGGTGGGTGATGGTGATTACCAGGCCCTGCGGGAACTGGCGGAGCATCCCAAGGTGGTGGCCTATGGCGAGATCGGCCTGGATTACGTTAAGGAATATTCACCGGCGGCCCAGCAGCGGGAACATTTCGCCGCCCAGGTTGAACTTGCCGGGGAGCTAAAGCTGCCCCTTATAATTCATGACCGGGAGGCCCACGCCGATACCATGGCCATTCTCCGGGCCGCCGGGGAACTGCCCGCCGGCGGGGTGATGCATTGTTTCTCGGGGGATTCGGTGCTGGCCAGGGAGGTTCTGGATCTGGGTTTTTATATCTCCATACCCGGGGTGGTCACCTTCAAGTCGGCGGCCACCCTGGGCGAGGCGGTTGGCATGATCCCCCTGGAGAGACTGCTGCTGGAAACCGACGCCCCCTTCCTGGCGCCGGTGCCCCGGCGGGGCAAACGTAATGAACCGGCTTATGTAGCCCATATCGCCGCCAAGGTCGCCGAACTCAAAGGCTGCAGCGTGGAGGAAGTGGCTCGGCATACCACCGCCAATGCCCGCCGCCTGTTCCGGTTGCCCGGCTAACCGTTTTAGCAGCACCACATCTTCGGGCGATCAGCCAGGCTTGCGTGCAGGGGGTAAGGGGGTACGCTGCGCCTGGCTGCAAGACCTCATCTGCGGCACGGCTGTTTGGTTACGGTTCGTTAAACCGGCAGGTTAGTATCCCTGGTCAACGGTTGCTTGCCCGGCAGTGCTAATTAGTTGCCGGGTACCGGAGCCCGGCGAAAAAACCATGATCAGCGAGGAATGTGAATGATGACCGATATCGCCGCCAATATCGCCGCCGTTAACGAACGGATTGACGCCGCCGCCCGGCGCGCCGGGCGTGATCCGGCCACGGTGCAATTGGTGGCGGTGAGCAAGCGGGTGGAAGCCGAGCGCCTTGTGGAGGCCGTGGCCGCCGGCCAGCGGCTGTTCGGGGAAAATTATCTCCAGGAGGCGGAGGCGAAAATCGCGCGTCTGCGGGAGTTACTGAGCGACGGGGAGTCCGGCCCAGGCCCCCGGGCCGCCGGCCGGTCCGAAATTCGCTGGCATTTCATCGGCCATCTGCAAAGCAATAAGGCCCGGGCCGCGACCGGCGGTTTTGCCATGGTGGAAACAGTTGACCGCCTTAAGCTGGCCACCGCCCTGGACCGTCATGCCTCGGCGGCGGGGCGGGTGCTGCCGGTGCTGGTCCAGGTCAATGTCGGCGGGGAAGCACGGAAGGCCGGGGTGGCCCCCGAGGCAGCGCCGGATTTGTTGCGGGCCATGGCCGAATTGCCGGCCCTGCGAGTGATGGGGCTGATGACCATGCCGCCCATGGCCGCCGACCCCGAACAGAGCCGGCCCCATTTCGCCCGTTTGCGGGAACTGGCCGAGGAATGCAGCCGCCTGGGCTTGCTGGGAGTGGATGAGCCACCCCTGCTTTCCATGGGGATGTCGGCTGATTTCGAGGTGGCGGTGGAGGAGGGGGCCAATCTGGTAAGGGTGGGGACATCCATCTTCGGCCCCCGTTAAAAACGGCTTATTTGTCGGCGCCGCAAAAAGCGGCGGCGCCGACTGGGCACGCTTTGTAACTATTTGTTTTTGCATTGTCAATCAAGAAGTCTGGTGGGTTTTGGCGAGACCATCTTATTGCAAGAGATTGATGATTTCTTTGTTTTCCGGGAAGCGGCCGCTTTTGTGTTTGGAGAAAATCTCCCGGCCGTCGGCCTTTATGTCGTAGATACCGTTGCTGCCGGCGATCAGCTCCACGGTGGCGTGGGGAAATTCTTTTTTCAGTTCGGCCTCCAGACCGGAGGCGCGGGGCAGATAGTTTCACTTGGAGCAGTAGGTGATTTCGATTTTCATTTTTGGTCCCTCCTGTGGAGTTGACGGTTTTTTGCCAGCCGCCTTTTTTGTTGCTCTTTAATCGGCAATTTATAGTTTAACCGGAGGATCGGGTAAAGTGCAAAAAACAGCGGCGGCCAACAAATTCTTGCCGGCCAGTGCCGCGGACATGCGGAGTCGCGGCTGGGAGGCGGTGGATGTGGT
>PWOG01000204.1 GCA_003557565.1 Desulfobulbaceae bacterium | reverse complement strand
TGGCGGCCAGGCGGCGCTCGGCGGCCAGGTATTGGAGGAAAAAGTCCAGCAGTGGCGGGACAAAAGGAAACGCCCCGGTAACCGCGCTTAAAAGCGGGTCACGGGGGCGAGTGAAACGGGTCTGCTGCTTACGATGGCCGGAAGAACCGCCAGGTTTGGGCATGATGACAGTACCCGTGAACGGGATTTAGTCCCGCTCCATCTTATACATCAGTTTCCGCAGCTTGCGCCGCGACTCGGCCGTCTTGCGACGGCGCTTGGCGCTGGGTTTTTCATAGTACTCGCGCCGTTTGAGTTCTTTTTTCATGCCGTCGAGTTGGAGCTTCTTTTTGAGTATGCGAATGGCATGCTCAACGTCACCCCTGACTTCAACTTCGATCATTTAGCTTTCACCGCCTTTTCGTCGATCAGTTGTAGTTTGTTTTTACATCCACACGTGGGCTGGACAACCTGTATGCTTAAACCACACAGATTATCTGCAAATTCAGCAGATGTCAAACAAAAACCGACAGCCACACGCTCAGGCGTGTCATGCATCACAAAGGCCAAAGGGTAAGCGGACTTCGATACCCTGGCCCCGAAGGTGCTGTTTCACCTCCCGGATGGCAACTTCCCCCCGGTGGAAAATCTCGGCGGCCAGAGCGGCCCCCGGCCCCGCACAGCTGCAATGCCGAGAAGGCCTGCACCAAAGAGTAAAAAAACGCCAGGCGCCGGCACTGGCACTGGCACTTTTTTGAAAGTGAAATTGAAATAATGACTCGCCGCAGCGGAAGCGAACCCGGGAGATCCCCAGGCGGTTGCCTCTGCATCAATGCCGAACAAGTTATCGTACACGAACCCGTACTCTCTCGGGTTCACCAGGAAAGTGCTGGTCCAATCAAGGTCATCATCCCCACCATAATAAAAATTTCTACTCGCAGCGGAAGTTTCCAAACTGGCCTGAACCGTCTCGTTCACGGTGAATTGAGCCCCAAGCAAGGAAAGACCGCCTCCCGCCTGGGCGTTGCCTTCTGGATTGCCTGGGTCAACCAGGGCGGTGGCCAGAATGGAGAAATCTACCGACAAGGAATAGCTTTCCAGTGACGATGATTCGTTCCACAAAAGGAGCGCCGCCGATTCCCACGAAGCCCCCTCATGTGAGTAACCATCCACGCTTGCCACCCCAGCCGGGGCGCTCCGGTGGCCCTGGTGGAATACTGAAACGTCATCGGGTACCGAGACTGAACCGTACTGATAAAACTGCCAGTCAATATCCTTAACTGACAATGGCGGGGCGTTAACGACAGGAACAACAAACAGAAGCATCACTAATGCGCCCACTATGGATTTTAGCATTATTTTTCCCCCATTAGTATGGTCCTGGGTATTAGCGGCGAGACTCGCTGAGGTTCTGATCCGGGCCCTGGTCTATTGTTGGCTTAATACTCAGCGTGCATAAAAAAGCCGCCCAAGGGTATACCTCAAGCGGCTTATGGTTTTCTTGCTTATAGATGCTGAGTAAGTGATCACGGGGGGAAATGGTAAGCGGTCACAGGATGCCGCAGGTTGTGGTGATCGGGGCGGCGAAGCGTACATAAGTACGTGAGCCGGCCTGATCGCCGCTTTCGGCGGTGCCCTGTGATCGCTTACGATGGTGAAATTCGACCTAGCCATGCCATCTCCCTCCGGCTTGGCATTTATGGCCTAACTACGCTCCTTTTTAGATATGGTATAATAAACCGGGCAGCAGGGGCAAACAAAATAACACTCAGCTCCGGGTTTCGATTCCGGCTTGGCGGAGGTGCTGTTTAACCTCCCGGATGGTAACTTCCCCCCGGTGGAAAATCCCGGCGGCCAGAGCGGCCTCGGCCCCGGTGGCGGCAAAAACCTCGGTGAAATGCTCGGAACTGCCGGCCCCGCTGGAGGCGATCACCGGAATATTTACCGCCTCCTTGACCATCTGGATCAGCTCGAGATCAAAGCCGGAGTTGGTACCGTCTTTATCGATACAGTTGAGCAGAATCTCGCCGGCCCCCAGTTCCTCGCAGGCCGACGCCAGGGTGGCGGCATCCAGGTCGCGCCCCTCGCGGCCGCCCTTGATGGTGCACTGGTACCAGCAGTACTCTTCGCCCGCAGGGCCGGGAAGGGCGGTGGGGATCACCTGATGGGGCACCTCGTCGGGGCTGTTGACGTACACCCGGCGGGGATCGATGGAGACCACCACCGCCTGGTTGCCGTAGACATAGGCGATCTGCTCAATGGAGCTGCTTCCGTCCTTTTGCCGGCCCCGTCGCAGATAATCTTCCACCACCGCCACCGCGTCGCTGCCGATGGAAACCTTGTCGGCGCCGGCGCGGAAATAACGGGCGGCCACATCCAGGGCCGAATAATAGCGGCCATTGGCATCAGTGAATTCCCGGATCCCCCCCCCGATAGTCAGGGGCACGAAGACCTCCTCCGAGGCCCGCTCCAACACTTCGAGCATGGGCTGGTCCTCCAGGGGAAAATCGCGAAAGGCAGTGATATTGAGGAAAGTCACCTCATCGGCGCCGTCGCGAAAGTAGCGGGCCGCCAACTCCACCGGCTTGCCCAGGTTGCGGACCTCGCCCCCGGTTTCCCGGACATCGTACTGATCCCCCTTGGTCACCACCAGGTCTCCCTGGTCGTTGTTGCGGACATCCAGGCAGGCGATGATCCGCTTGGCCAGTTTGGTCCGGGCGGGGGGATAACCCGAAACATTCACCGCCGCCCCAGGCACCGGAGTACCGGTGGTCACCGGCCGGGGAACGGGTTTTTCCTGTTTGAGAAAATTATGCAGAATTTCCAGCCCGGCCTTGCCGCTTTTTTCCGGATGGAACTGGCAGGCCACCACCTCTTCCTTTTGCACCGCACTGATAAAATCGGTGCCATAGGTGGTTTCCGCCAGAACCCAGTCACGGTTCTCCTCGGTGGCCCCGGCCCGGTAACCGTGGACAAAGTAGAGTTTTTCATCCTGATACTCGGCAAACAGAAAGGAGGGTTTGCGAATGGCAATCCCGTTCCAGCCGATCTGGGGTACGGAAAGGCCCGGGGTCCGGAATCTTTCGATCCGCCCGGGAATCAGACCCAGCCCGGCCACTCCGGGGGATTCCTCACTGCCTTCAAAGAGGGTCTGCAGGCCCAGGCAGATGCCGAGATAAGGTCGCCCGGCCTGGAGATACTCCCGCAGGGGCTCAAGAAATCCCTGGCGCCGCAGGCTCTCCATGGCGCTGCCAAAGCTGCCCACCCCGGGGAAGATCAGCTTTTCGGCCCGGAGAATATCGGCTGGCCCGGACACGTCCCGGACCGTGAACCCAAGCCGGCGGATGGCGTTGCGTACGCTGCGAACATTGCCCGCCCCGTAATCAAGCAGGGTGATCATTTTACCATGACCTCCCTAGACCAGTCATTGTGCTCAAACTCGCGATGGTCGGGCTTGGGGTCCTTTTCCTCGGCCAACCGCTGCTCCAGCCATTTAAGCACCTTGTCAAACTCCTGGCGCATCTGGGCCATGGCCTGCCCCCGGTGACTGACCCGGTTCTTCTCCGCCGGCTCCATCTCGGCGAAGGTTTTGCCCAAGGGGGGGTAAAACATCACCGGGTCATAACCGAAACCCTGCTCACCCCGGGGCTCATTGGTGATCTCCCCCTCGCAGCTGCCCTCGTAGGTCAGCGCCGGCCCGGAAGGCACGGCCAGGGAGAGCACACAGACAAAGGCGGCCCGGCGATCGCTCCGGCCTTCCATCTCCTGGAGCAGCTTGGCGATATTGGCGGCGTCATCGGCATCATCGCCGGCATAGCGGGCCGAGTATACCCCCGGCGCCCCATCCAGGGCCTGAACCGTCAGCCCGGAATCATCGGCCATGGCCGGCAGCCCCAGAGCTTTGGCGGTAAACAGGGCTTTTTTGTACGCATTGTCGTCGAAGGTGGCGCCATCTTCCTCCACCTCGGGCAAGGGCCCGAAATCACTGAGCGACCGGATCTCCACCGGGAAGTCCGCCAGCATCTTCCGCAATTCCTTGACCTTGCCCTGGTTGCGGGTGGCCAGTACGATTATCTGTTTCATACCTGTCTCCTTGAGAGAGTCGTCCGTAAGCGATCACAGGGCACCGCCGAAAGCGGCGATCGGGCCGGCTCACGTACTGATGTACGCTTCGCCGCCGAAGCTCACCACAACCTGCGGCACCCTGCGGGCGCTTACCATTTTGCCCCCGTGATCACTTACAATATTTGTTTTGCCGTTTTTAATAATTGGACAACGATCACTTTTGCCCCCGTTTTTAATAATTGGACAACTGTAAGCGGTCACGGGGCACCGTATTTTTAGAACCACAGATTACAGACGATCACCGCCGCCACAATCCCGGCGCCGTCGGCGGTAAGGGCGGCGGGCAGAGCGTGGCGGGTGCGGGTAATGCCCACCGCGCCGAAGTACACCGCCAGCACATAAAAGGTGGTTTCGGTGGACCCCTGCATCACCGAGACCAGAAAGGCCACGAAACTGTCGGGGTCGCTGGCGACGATCTCGCTCATCATGCCAAAGGCACCGCTGCCGGAAAGCGGGCGCATCAGGGCCATGCCCAGGGCCTCGGCGGGCATCCCCAGCCGTTCGGTAAGCGGCGCCAGCACCCTGATCATGATCTCCATGGCCCCGCTGGCGCGAAACATGCCGATGGCGACAAAAATGGCAACCAGAAAGGGAACGATCCGCACTGCGGTGTTAAAGCCCTCTTTGGCCCCCTCGGTGGCCACCTCGTAAACCCTCACCCCGCGAAGATAACCGAAAATCAGCAAAGTTGCGATGAGCACCGGGATCAGCCAGGTGGAAACCGCCCCGATCATGGTCATGGCATCCTCACCATTGCCATCCCCGCCGGCCAGGAAAAGCCGGTAGACAATGCCGCCGGCAAAAGCGGCCAGAAGCAGATAAACAAAGGTCCGGCCGGCGGTTCCCGGGGGGCTTAAATCGGCGGTGTCTTCGGTTTCGGTATCGTGGTCGGTCCGGGATTCGGCGCCGGCCTCACCGCCTGTCGCCGGCCGGGAACCTTCGCCCGGCGGCGTTTCTTGGGCGGCGGCCGGGGATAATCCGGCAGGCTTGCCCGGTTCGGGTCCGGCCATCAGCTTGGCCATGGTAATGGCGACGATGGTGGAGCAAAGAGTGGCGACAATGGCCGGGATCAGAATCTCCGCCGGACTGGTGGCCCCGGCGGCGGCCCGCACCGTGATCACCCCCAAAGGCAACAGAGTAACGCTGGAGGTGTTGATGGCCAGAAAAAGACACATGGCGTTGGTGGCCGTACCTTTTTCCAGGGCCAGCTTATCCAGCTCCTGCATGGCCTTGATGCCCAGGGGAGTAGCGGCGTTGCCCAGCCCCAGGGTATTGGCGGACATGTTCATGATCATGGCGCTCATGGCCGGATGCTCGGCGGGAACCTCGGGAAACAGCCGGGTCATCACCGGCCGCAGGGCCCGGGCGATCATCCGCATCAGACCTCCGGCCTCGGCCACCTTCATCAGCCCCAGCCAGAAGGCCATGGGGCCTATCAGACCGATGGCCAGGGTCACCCCGGACTTGGCCGACTCAAAAGAGGCCTTGGTGACCTCATCCATGCGCCCGGTATAGGCGGCGGTAACCACGGACACCGCAATCAGGCCCAGCCAGATAATATTTATCGCCGATGCTTTAGGAGCGTGCATAATCTGCGCACTCTACCCAAAAACCGCCATAAAAATCCAGAGCAAAGACAAGAAAAAAAAGGCCCTTCCTGTCATATGAAGGGGGAGGGGGGGAGGGATGACAGGAAGAGCCCAAGGAGGGGTGTATGTTAGTTTAAAGACAAATGCGTTAAAAAATAGTTCCACTCGGTTCCATAAAAAAATTAACCGCCCCACCAAACCGCCGGCAACACCAGCTTGGACAAACATCTCAAAAACACCGGGGCCGGCACCCTGGCCACGGTTCAACGGGGCTACCGTATTACAGCTACCTCTCAGGGCTTACTATAGCAGACTCTAACCTGTCCTGGCAAATAACTTATCGCCCACCCCAGGGCCCCGTCAAAGTCGCCTTTGGACGGCGGCCGCAAAGCCCGGTAGCGGCGGGTTTGCCGGCGACCGCCCTCGGCGCAGCCGCAACTGATACACGCGAGGGTGGCCGCAACTAATGGCCTCCGGCGGAATAAATGATCACGGAGACAAAAGAGGTAAGCGGTCACAGGGTGCCGCAGGTTGTGGTGAGCCTCGCCGGCGAAGCGTACCTCGGTACGTGAGCCGGCCCGATCGCCGCAAGATGCGGCACCCTGTGACCGCTTACCGGGTTCAGTCGTTGAGGGCGTCATATACCTTGCCCACCAGCTGCGGCCCCGGGTTCAGGGTCTTGTCTCCCTGCTCCCAACGGGCCGGGCAGGCCTCATCGGGGTTGTTGGCGACATGAACGCAGGCCTGGAGCTTGCGCAAAAGTTCCTTGGCATTGCGGCCGACATTGTAAAAATTAACCTCGGAGGCCACCAGCACCCCCTTGGGGTCGATTATAAAGGTCCCGCGCAGATCCAGACCGGTTTCCTCATTGTAAACCCCGAAGATCCTGGACACCTGCCCGGTACGGTCGGCGGCCATGGGGTATTTGGCATTTTCCAGAAACTTTTCCTCCCGTTTCCAGGCCAGGTGGGTAAAGACGGTGTCGGTGCTCACCGTTACCACTTCGGCCCCGGCGGCCTTGAGGTTTTCGTACTCATCGGCCAGATCGGCCAGCTCGGTGGAGCAGACAAAGGTAAAGTCGGCGGGATAGAATACCAGAATGGTCCATTTACCTTGTTTTTTCTGCTCGCTCAGGGAAATTTTGCCAAAATCCCCCCGCCCGGGATCATAGGTTTCCATTTCGAACTCGGGAACTTCCTGGCCGACCTGAAGTCCGCCACAGCAACAGTCTTCTTCGTGAAAATAAGTCATGATCAATTCTCCTTGGTAAGATGGGTTAATTAAAATTAAAATAACAGATCAGTTTGTATGTAGCTTTTGATAAAGGTTATCAAAAAGAAAAAAACCATGCAAGCTTTTTCGGCAATTTTTTATTCCCGGTCACCGACGGCATGCCGTTGGCGTGTCAGCACACCACGCCGCCAGCGGCGGCGATTTATCGACCAGAAAGTTTTGACCGGGCACGACATTTCAAGTGGTTGCCCGAAACATACTGGAAAGCGGTCGCAGAGTGCCTCAGGTTGCGGCCGCTGGAGCGGCAATGCCTGCATCCTTAAGGTGAGCCGGCACTGTCGCTGCTTTCGGCGACTCCCCAGACCGCATGTGGGACACCCCGCCGGTGATCGGTTACGCCGGGATTGATTTGTTAATTTGGACGATTATATGGTAAGAACAGTAGATGGATGAAAAAAGCGCCCGCCCCGCCACCGGGTTAAGAGGAAAAATTTTTCTGATCGGCTACCGGGCCTGCGGCAAAACCGCCGTGGGCAAGCTGCTGGCCTCCCGCCTGGGCTGGCGGTTTACGGACATGGACCGGGAAATCAGGGATCGCTGCGCCATGAGCATCAAGGAGATGGTGGCCCGGCAAGGCTGGGATCACTTTCGTGAACGGGAGCGCCAATTGCTGCAGGAACTGAGCCGCCAACCACCGACGGAACCGGGAACGGTGGTGGCCACCGGCGGTGGCGCCGTGCTGCAGCAAGATCTCTGGGCGGAAATCAAGGCCGCCTATCCGGTGATCTGGCTCACCGCCGACCCGGCCACCATCGCCGCCCGGATCAGTGCCGATACAGCCAGCGACGACCAGCGTCCATCCCTGACCGACCAGGGCCTACTAGGGGAAATCAGCGAAGTCCTCGAGCAGCGACAGGAGCTTTACCGACGGGCAGCCCACCGGCAAATGGACACCACCACCAGGGATCCTTCCGCCCTTGTCGCCGACATCATCGACTGGCTGAATACTCGCCACGGCGACAACACCTGAACAGCAGGCCCGCCAACACCGCAGAACCGCCGCCACGGCACAGCCCGAGGCGGTATTAAAACTTCCCTGGACTAACCCAAAAAACACGAGCAGAGCAATGGCAGGCAATACCTTCGGCAAAGTTTTTCAGATCACCACCTGGGGCGAATCCCACGGCACCGCCGTAGGGGCCGTGGTGGACGGCTGCCCCCCGGGAATTCCCCTGAGCCCGGAAGACATCCAGACCGACCTGGACCGGCGACGGCCCGGCGGCGGGGGGCCAGCGGCCAGCCCCCGCCGGGAGCCGGACCGGGTGGAAATCCTCGCCGGCACCTTCGAGGGCCGGACCACCGGCACCCCCATCAGTCTGGCGATCTTTAACCAGGATGCCCACAGCAAGTCTTATGATCATCTAAAAGATATTTACCGCCCCGGCCACGGAGATATTACCTATGAAAAAAAATACGGCCGACGTGATCACCGTGGCGGCGGCCGGGCCTCGGCCCGAGAAACCGCGGCCCGGGTGGCGGGCGCCGCAGTGGCCGGCAAGATCCTGGGCCTGGAGGGCATCACGGTCCGCGCCTACACCGTGATGCTGGGCGGCGTTGCCACCGACCGCCGCAACCTGGCGGAAATTGATCAAAACGAACTCTGCTGCCCGGACAACGAGACCGCCGCCGCCATGGTCGCCCGGATCGACGAAGTCCGCCGCCGGGGCGACACCCTGGGGGGCATTGTGGAAATCAGGGTCGGCGGTTGCCCGGCGGGTCTGGGTGAGCCGGTCTTCGACAAGCTCGACGGCGAGCTGGCCCGGGCCATGATGTCCATCGGGGCGGTCAAGGGAGTGGAGATCGGGGCCGGCTTTGCCGCCGCCCGCCTCACCGGCTCGGAAAACAACGACCCCATCACTCCGGAAGGTTTCACGGGAAACAATGCTGGAGGGATCCTGGCCGGGATCTCCAACGGCGATGAGATCATCATCCGGGCGGCGGTCAAGCCCATTCCCTCCATCGCCCGGGAGCAGCAGACCATCAACCGTGATGGCGAGGCGGTCGGGATCAAAATCGGCGGCCGCCACGACATCTCCGCCATTCCCCGGATCATCCCGGTCTGCGAGGCCATGGCCAAACTGGTGCTGGCCGATCACCTGCTGCGCCAGCGCACCCTGGTGCCAAGGACCGGGGGCGCCGGAGCAGGAAGCGATTTTGCCGCAGGTTTACCGTCATGAATAAGAAAAGGGCGGCAAGCAGCGGCCACCTGCAGGAAATCTGGATGATCACCCGGGAATACGACGGTCTCGCCGGGGCCGGCGGGGTCAAGGACGTGGTGCGCCAGCTGGGCGAGGCCCTGGCCTGCTCGGGCCGCCGGGTCAAGGTGGTGATGCCCCTCTACGGCTTCATGGAACCCGAGGAGCTGGGTTTTGCGCCCGACAACCTCCACTTCGAGGTGGGGATGAACTACGTGGGGAAGGAACGCCGGGAGCTGGTGCGGGTTTTTGCCCGCCACCTGGCGCCGCCGGGCAACGGCAGCCGGCAGCGGGAGCTGTCCCCGGTGCCGGCCCCGCCGGAAGACCGGGAGGGGGGGTGTCTTTCCCTCTACCTGCTGGATGCCCAGCGCTACCAGGAAAAGCACGGGGTCTATACCTATACCGCCGCCGAGGAGGCCCTTAACCACCTTCATCACCAGGGCTCGGGCCATTACGATTATTTCGCCATGAACATCCTGCTCCAGAAGGCCTCCCTGGCCCTGATGATCCGCCAGGGTATCAAACCGGAGGTTATCCACTGCCATGACGGCCACACCGCCCTGTTGCCGGCCCTGATCCGCGAGGTGGAGGGGTTCCGCCATTACTTTGCCGACACCGCCGCCGTGGTCACGGTTCACAACGCCGGCCGGGGTTATCACCAGGAGGTGGATGATCTGCCCTTTGCCGAGGCCATCACCGGACTGCCGCGGCGGGTTATCGACGACAATCTTTTGGATCGCAAATTCGACCCCTTTCTGGCCGCCTCCAGCTACGCGCCGCTGAACACAGTGAGCGAAAATTACGCCCGGGAACTGCAGGAATCCGACGACGACGCCCTCACCGGCTGGTTGGGTCACCGCCTTTTAGGCCGGGGGGTCACCCTGCACGGGATTACCAACGGCATTAACCCCGATGATTTCAACCCCGAACAGCCGGAAAAGCTCGGCCTGGCGGCGGCGTTTTCCCCGGGCACGGGGGACCTGGCCGGCAAGGTCCGCTGCCGCGCCCAACTGATCAAGGATCTGGCGGCGGATCAGTGGCCCGGCCTGCGCCGGGCCGGCTACCTGGATCCCGACCCCGCGGAAACCACTCCCCCGACCGCCGGCCCGGCCAGCGGCCTGCCCCTGCCCCTGTTCACCTTCGTCGGCCGCCTCACCGCCCAGAAGGGGATGGACAAGCTGCTGGGGGCCCTGGAAACCCTGTTGCCCCTGGACCGGGGCTTCCAGGTGCTGATTCTGGGCTCCGGCGACCGCGGCAGCGAACAGGCCCTGATCCGCCTGGCGGAAAACGAGACCAATCGGGGCCGGCTCTGTTTTCTCCAAGGTTATGATCCCGCAGTGGCCACCCAGGTCTATGCCGCCGGTGATTTCTTCCTGATCCCCTCCCGTTATGAACCCTGCGGCCTTACCGACTACATGGCCCAGCTTTTCGGCAACCTGCCCATCGTTCATCACGTCGGCGGCCTGGTCAAGGTGGTGGACGGGGTCACTGGACTGGCCTACCGGGAACACCAATCCGCCGCCCTGATGGGGGCCATGCAGCGAGCCCTGATCATGTTTCGCCGGGAGCCGGAAAAGATTCTTGACATGCGCCGGGCAGCCGTTCAGCATATTCAGGAGCACTACACCTGGAACCGGGTAATGAATCAGTATCTGGATTTTTATCAACGGGCTCAAGAAGAGTTGACCTGAATAAGGAGGCTAGTCATGACAGTACGTGTCGGCATCAACGGTTTCGGCCGCATCGGCCGCAGCATTTTCCGGGCGGTGGATTGTGATCCGCTTTTTGAGGAGATCGAAATCGTGGCCATCAACGATCTAACTCCCCCCGCCAGCCTGGCGCATCTGCTCAAGTATGATTCGGTGATGGGAATCTATCCCCGGGAGGTCAGAGCCGGAGAAGGGGAAATCAGCGTCGACGGGCGGCAGATCAAGGTCAGCAGCCAGCGCAGCCCCACTGAAATCCCCTGGAGGGAAATGGGGGTGGAATACGTTATCGAAGCCACCGGGCTGTTTACCGCCGGGGAAAAGGCCCAGGGCCACCTGGACGCCGGAGCCGCCAAGGTGGTGATCACCGCCCCGGCCAAGGGCGAGGTCAAGACCATCGTCATGGGGGTCAACGAAGAGGATTACGACCCGGCCACCGATCATATTGTCTCCAACGCCTCCTGCACCACCAACTGTCTGGCCCCGGTGGCCAAGGTGATCATGGAGCGTTTTGGCATCAAAAGCGGCCTGATGACCACGGTGCACGCCTACACCAACGACCAGTCGCTGTTGGACTTTCCCCACAACGACCTGCGCCGGGCCCGGGCCGCGGCCCTGTCCCAGATCCCCACCAAAACCGGCGCCGCCGCCGCCGTGGCCCTGGTGCTGCCCGAACTCAAGGGCAAGTTCGACGGCCTGGCGGTGCGGGTGCCCACCCCCAACGTCTCCCTGGTGGACGTGGTCATGACACTGGAACGTGAAACCTCGGTGCCGGAGGTAAACCAGGCCCTGGCCGAGGCGGCCGACCGCTATCTGGGCTACTCGGAAGAACCCCTGGTCTCCATCGATTACCAGGGTGACCCCCGCTCCTCGGTGGTGGACGCCCTCTCCACCAAGGTTTTGGGATCAACGGTGAAAATTCTGAGCTGGTACGATAATGAATGGGGTTATTCCAACCGGGTACTGGACTTGATCCTGCTGATGAACGAACGCAAGCTGCTGTGAATAGGAAAGAAACCGACTCGAGCGCCGACAGCGGGGAACAGCTCTGCAAACCGGCTTTTGACTCCGACGCCCTGCGGGCCAACCTGGAAGAAACGGCGGTGGAGTGCGTCGAGCTTGCGCCCTCCATGGAGGTTCTCCTGGAGGTGGTGGCCGATTACCAGGGGATCCGGGCGCCGCTTGAGGAACTGCTCTACGAGATCAGCCACCCCTACCGCAACTGGCGCCTGATTATTCCCCGGTTCCGCTCCTTTGTTCTCAAGCACCTGGATCATTACCACCGCCATCCCCGGGGGCCCGAGGCCTGTCTGCGACTGCAGGAGATCCTGCTTGCCGCCCTGCGGGAATCGGCAAAAAACGAAGAACTGCTGGCCCAGGCCGGCGAGGCTCTGCTGGCTTTTCTGGATAAACTGGTAACCAGACTCCGGCCCGAAGAGCTGGGGCCCTGGCGGCAGACCCTCAGCCACAGCCTTTACCGCCTGGCCGAACTGGACGACCATCTGCTGCTGCCCCTGGTTCAGAACCAGCACTCGGGCAAGAAGATCATCACCCGGCTGGCGGCCAAATGCCAAAAGGAACCCGAACCCAGCCCCCAAACCACCACTGACACCCTGCGAGTCTGCGACCTGGGGGCCGCCGTCCACCTGCTGGAACGCTTTCTCACCCTCAACTATAATTACTGGCTGAGCGAAGAGGACCCCCAGCCCTGGTTCGACTCCGAATGCGCCGCCCTTTGCCGGGGCTGGCAAACCGGCCGGCTCTTCCAAGAAATATCCCACGCCAGGCTCAATCAACATCTGGCCGAGGTGAAAAAAATCGCCGGGGAAAAGGACCCGGAAACCGTGCTGCCCCGGCTGCTGGAACTGCCGGACCACCTGGACCTGGTCCGGCTCTACAAGGAAATTCCCGACAAACTGGCCGGGGAGGGCGCCAACGGCAAGACCGGTTCAGCCCCCGGCCTGGCCAAGTCCACCGGCCAACAGGGCCGGGCGGCTGCGGAAGCCGCCGGCGGTGAACCCGACGGGCCGCTCTCCCCCGACCGTTTCTCGGAAAACCGCAAGCTGCTCTTTCTTTTCCGGATCATGGAAACCAGGGGGTTGTCGCTGATCCACGAGGAAACCCTGCGGGAGATCAACCGCAGCCTGGTGCAGCTGATCCGGCGCCAGACCTTCGAGGAGATCGAGCGCTTTCTGCTCACCACCCTGGCCCTGCTCAAGAGCAACGTGCGCCGCTATCCCCACACCTCGCTGCAGTGTATCCAGGTCATTGGCAGCGAGGTCTTCCGCCGGGGCAACAGCCGCCTGGTGGAGACCTTTCTCTGGGAGACGGTGCGCTTTGGTTTTCAGTACGCCAATGTCACCGGCATTGGCGAGGACTGGCAGCCCCTGGCCAATCCGGCCCACCTGGCCAATATCCGGGTCTGGCTCAACCTGATCAGCCAGGAACCCAAGTGGTGCTCCACCCTTTTTTCCGCCCTGATCATCAACCTCAAGCTTTCGGGTACCTGCATCAAGGATACCGATCTGTTCCAGCGGGATATCACCGAGCTGCTCAACCACCCCATCGAACCGGTCTACAACCTGGTGACCCAGTTCGCCAAGCTGGTCCCGGTCTTTTTCAACGACATCGGGGCCGAAGGCCACTTGCGGGAAGTTTCCACCGAAATGGACGAAATAAAACAGCGCCGGGACCTGCTGATTCACTTCCTTCGCAAACAGAGCCACGTGGAGTCCAGCAACCTGATCGTCGATTTCATTGAAGCGATCCTGCTTTTCTGGCGCGACCGGAACAAACATCGCCTGGCTCCCTATCTGCCCCAAGAGGTCTGGCGGCAAATCAGCGACCGGGGCGAGTTTATCGATGAACTGCACCGCCTCAGCGAGCGCATCTGGCGGCTGAAACACATTCGCCGGGTGGAGGATCTGCTCAACTGGGATTTCAACCAGCGCCGGGCCTGGCTGGCCGAGCAGGAAGACATTCCCGAGGGAGAGCGGCGGCGTTTCGACCTGATGGTGCGGATGTACCGCCTCTGTCACCAGAAGTACAACCTGGGCACCGAAGAGTTGCGCCAGCATCTCAAGGCCGCCGCCGAGGATTTCCCGGAGATGGAACAGTTGCTGGCCGACCTGGAAATCTGCGACACCTTCGAATGCCTCAACTCCCTGCTGCACCACCTGGAAAAACTCAAGGAGGTCATCCTAAGCGAGGAAAGGTTTCCCGCCCAGGAGAGCATCTACCACAAGCGCCACATCGCAGTGGATATCCCCTCCATCTACGGCCGCTACCAGGAACGCAAGTTCGATGCCTTAAGTCTGACCTTCCGGCTGGAGAACCTGGCCAACAATTATCTGGAAAAACTGCCCGAAACGGTGAACCTCAACATCATCACCAAGGCTACTTTCATCCGCATCATCAAATGCCTGCGGATCTACCTCCGGGCCCTCAAGATCGACGGCATCAGCAGCCGCAAGCTCACCACCTACATGTCTTTGCTGAGCAATTCGCTGGGGATCAAACGTTTTTCCTACACCCAGGTTCTCGATATCTGCCGCGGCCTCTCGGAAGGGGTCAAGGATGTCATCTACACTTATTACACCAACCTCCACGAAAACAATCTCAGCATCATCATCCCCCAGATCGGCCGGGACAACCTGCTGCCCAAATACCGTTTTCTCTGGCGGGAAGGGGACACCAGCGGCAACATCAACCGCCTGTCGGAGAGCTTCATGCGCGATCTCATCGCCGGCACCTTCGGGCTCCAGCACCTGGACAACTTCATCACCCGCATCTACCAGACCCTGGAAGCCCAACGGGAAGTGCTGGACGAAAGGCACCTGGACCTGCTGATGACCTACAACCCCGAACGGGCCATCTACTCCCTTCACCCCCGCCCAAACCGGGGCGGCAACCTGATCCTGCTGGGCAACAAGGGGTACAACCTGTCCCTGCTGGCCGCCGAACATCATCCGGTGCCTCCGGGGATGGTGGTCACCACCGAGGTCTTTCGCTGCTGGCCGGTGCTGCGGGAGTTTCTCAAAAGCCGGGATGACTTTATGACCCGCCTGCGCCTGGGGCTCAACCGGGTGGAAGAGCAAACCGGCCGGGTCTTCGGTGATCCAGCCAACCCTCTGCTGCTCTCCGTGCGCAGCGGGGCGGCGATTTCCATGCCGGGAATGATGGTCACCATCCACAACCTGGGACTCAACGAGGATATCGTGGACGAATTCTCCTGCCAGGACGGCAAAGAATTTCTGGCCTGGGACAACTTCCGCCGCTTCATCCAGTCCTGGGCCATGGCCCGGGGGGTGGAGCGGGATCGCTTCCAGGAGCTGATGGACGCGGCCAAGCAGCGTTACGGGGTCAGCTACAAACGTGATTTCTCGCCGGCTCAGATCCGGGAGCTGGCCCTGGAATACCAGAAGATGGTGCGTGGCCTGGGAATCGGCATCCCCGAAGACCCCTGGATCCAGCTCACCGGGGCGGTGGAGATGGTGCTTTCCTCCTGGAACACCCCCAAGACCCGCGACTACCGCCAGATCATGGATATCTCCGACGACTGGGGCACGGCGGTGATTGTCCAGAGCATGGTTTACGGCAACCTCGGGGCCACCGCCGGCAGCGGGGTGCTGTTCACCGCCCATCCCTACCGCAAGGTGAGCCGGGTGGCCCTGTGGGGCGATTACGCCGTGGGTGACCAGGGGGAAGATATCGTCAGCGGCCTGGTCACCACCAACCCCATTTCAGTGGAACAGGCCGAACTCGACGGCCGCGACCCGGACAACACCCTGGAACGGTTGTTTCCAGATGTTTACAATAAACTGCGGGACATCAGCCGGCATCTGGTTTACGAAAAACGCTGGAACGCCCAGGAAATCGAGTTCACCTTCGAAGGGCCCCGGGCCGAGGATGTTTATCTGCTGCAAACCCGGGACATGATCACGATTAAAAAGAAAGAAAGCTTCCAGGTCTTCGACGACGAGCAGGCCAGGGCGGCGCTGCTGTCCCATGGGGTCGGAGTCAGCGGCAGCGCTTTATCCGGCCGGGCGGCCTTTAATGAGGAACACATCAGACAGTTGCAAAAACAGGATCCCGAGGCCAGCATCATCCTTATCCGCCAGGACACGGTGCCCGAAGACATAAAGGAAATCGCCGTGGTTGACGGCCTGCTCACCGCCCGCGGAGGCCAGACCTCCCATGCGGCGGTGGTGGCCACCCGCCTGGAAAAGACCTGCGTGGTGGGTTGCGCCAACCTCAAGGTTTACGAAAGTGAACAGTTCTGCGAGATCAACGGGGTCAAAATCAGCCTGGGGGACTTTATCAGCATCGACGGGCGCAAGGGCCTGATCCTGGAAGGGGCGCACACCACCAAGAAGGAAATGCAGATCCTGCCGATCTGAAGCCCCGGCTCCACCGCCTCATCTCCGTACGGGGTCACAAAGGTCCACAAAAAAGGCGATCCCGCTTGCTTTGACCAGCTCCATGTGGTAGTAGGGTTGATTATCAGGCAGGATTTTTGTCCAGCTAACTGCGAGGCTCCCCATGGATCAAACGACCCAACTTTTACCCTTGGATACTCTGGAAAAGGCCGCCGAGTGCCTGCGCACCCTGGCCCACCCTCACCGCTTGCGGATAGTGCAGATCCTGCTGGATCACGAAGAATCGGTGGGGGAACTGGCCCGGGCCTGCAATCTGCCCAGCCACATGGTTTCCGAACATCTCCGCATTTTAAAAGACCGGGGCTTCCTGGAAAACCGACGCGATGGGCGTAAGGTTTTCTACCGTATCGCCGAGCCCGCCCTGGCCAGCATCATGCACTGTATCGAAGAGCGCTTCGGCACCCCCCAAGAAAACCCGACAAAACAATAAAACCTGCCTTTTCATCCATGGCTGCCCAACAATAGTCCCCCCTCTCGCCTCACCCAAATCAACCAACCCCATTGCCAGCAGGATGTTCCTGGTTCGCCGATTGCCGGAAAATCAGCCAATCTGAATACAATGCGTATTGACAGATCCAGGCTCAACGATATAACTACAAATCCATCTATATTGAATATTCTTTTGTCTCCCCGAGGAAACCCGTATGACAACCCTTAAACTGGCGGTTTTTGGAGGCGCGGCGCTGCACCTGATCTCACTTTTGCTGGTCTGCAAGCTCCTGCGGGAATTGCCCCAGAATCACCTGCGCCGGGGATGGAAAACTTTGGGGATCTTTATTTTATTCTTTTTTTTCAGTTATCTGGCCTATGGCTTCTTTTTTATTAACAAACAGGGGGATCCGTGCGTGGTTGATATTATCGCCCCTTTCATCCTCTTTTTAGGCGCGGTTTTTGTACTGCTGGTCAAATTGCTGACCTTAAAGACCACCCTGGAGCTCAAACGTGTCTGTTCCCTGGAGCATGACAGCAT
>PWOG01000175.1 GCA_003557565.1 Desulfobulbaceae bacterium | reverse complement strand
CCACGTTGAAGGCGGGCCAATGGTAACTTCGCACGTAAATATCCAGAAAATCGGTAACTTCGCCAAACCGGACCCGGTCCAGCAGGTTCCCCAGAGCGCCGGAAGCGATAAGGGCCAGGGCATAAAGATAAAGCCGGCCCTGGTGGCGGACATGACGATAAAGCAGGACCAGCAGCAACAGGGCGACCAGGGTGGCGCCGACGAAGAAAAAACGCCGCCAGGCCGAATTATCCCCGCCGAACAGGCCAAAGGCGACCCCGGGATTGGTGTAGTGGACCAGGCTGAAAAAACCGGGGATAAGCTCCCGGCTTTCATAGAGAGTCAGCTCGGCCCGAACCCACCACTTGCTGACCTGATCGGCCACCAGCAGCAGGAGCATCACCATCACCGGACCGGTATGGTCAAGCACCGCTTGCTTCAGGCCCCCGGGCGGAGTCTGTTCATGCGTCGCCGGCTTCATCCAAGGGCCTCCCGGCAGCGGTGACAAATCCCGGGGTGCTCGACATCATCGCCCACCCCTTCGGCCCGCATCCAGCAGCGCTGGCACTTTTCCCCGGGGGCCGGCCGGACCAGCACCCGCAGGTTGGGAATTTCCTCGCCCTCGTAGACCCCCTGCTCCATCTCCAGTATTTCCTCCCGGCCCATGGCCGAAACGATGGTCACCGTCTGCAGGGTTTCCCAGTTGGCGTCGATGAACTCCCCCCACTGGCCCCCGGCGGCGATGACCACCTCGGCATCCAGGGAATGGCCGATGATTTTGTCCCGGCGGGCGATCTCCAGGGCACGGGTCAGTTCGGAACGCAGGGCCAGAATCTTTTCCCACTTGGCAAGCAGCTCCTGGTCGGCCAGACGTGCGGGCCTGGCCTCCGGAAAGGGAGCCAGAAACACCGAGGATTGCCGGCGTTCATCGGCGGGCAGATACTCCCAGGCCTCCTCGGCCAGGAAAGAAAGAACCGGGGCCATCAGGCGCAGCAGGCCGTCGCAGATCTCATACATCACGGCCTGGGCCGCCCGCCGCCCGGGGTCATCGGCCGGCCTGGTGTAAAGCCGGTCCTTGACGATATCGAGATACAGAGAGCTCAAGCTCACCGTGCAGAAGTTGTAAAGCTGGTGATAAACCTGATGGAACTCAAATTTTTCATAACCGCCCCGGGTCCGCTCTTTGAGCTGCTCGAAACGGGCCAGGATCCAGCGGTCCAGCTCGGACATCTCCGCTTCGGACGGGGCACCGGAGGCGGCGGGATCGAAATCGTGAAGATTGCCCAGCAAAAAGCGCACGGTGTTGCGGATCTTGCGATAGGCATCGGCCAGTTGCTTGAGGATATTGTCCGAGATCCGGATATCGTCGCGGTAATCCTCGGAAGCGGTCCAGAGCCGGAGAATTTCGGCCCCATGGCGTTTGATGATATCATCCGGGGCAATGACGTTGCCGGTGCTTTTGGACATCTTCTTGCCCTTGCCGTCCACCACGAAACCGTGGGTCAGCACCGCCTTGTAGGGCGCCTCGCCCCGGGTACCCACACCGGCCAGCAGAGCGCTTTGAAACCAGCCCCGGTGCTGGTCGCTGCCTTCCAGGTACAGATCGGCCGGGCTCTGCAGTTCCGGGCGCTCTTCTAAAACGGCGGCGAAGCTGACCCCGGAGTCGAACCAGACATCCAGGATATCCTCTTCCTTGGCCAGGTTGGCCGAACCGCAGGAACAACGGGCATCATCCCCGATAAAGTCGGCCAAATCCCGGCTGAACCAGGCATCGGCCCCTTCCCGGCTGAAAAGCTCGGTGATCCGGGCGGCGATTTTTTCGTCGTTGATCACCCGCCCGCAATCCCGGCACCAGACGGCGGTGATGGGCACACCCCAGGCCCGTTGCCGGGACAGGCACCAGTCGGGCCGGCCAGCCACCATGCCGTGGATCCGCTCCCGGCCCCAACGGGGGATCCAGTCGGCCCCGTCGATGGCCGCCAGGGCCTTCTGCCGCAGGGTGGTGGTCTCCCCGCCGATTTCGGCGGGAATATCCATACCGATGAACCACTGCTCGGTGGCCCGGAAGAGCACCGGCTTCTTGCAGCGCCAGCAGTGGGGATAGCTGTGGGTTAGCTTCTTCTCGCCCAGCAGGGAGCCGATGCGCCGCAAATCGGCAATGATCTGCTTGTTGGCCTTGAGGATGAACATCCCGGCGTAAGGACCGCCCTCGGCGGTAAAGTGCCCTTTGTCATCCACCGGCGAGAGCACCGGCAGGTCGTATTTAAGCCCGCTCAAATAGTCCTCCCGGCCATGACCGGGAGCGGTGTGGACACAACCACTGCCGGTTTCCAGGGTGACATAGTCGGCGGCGATGATCAGGGAGTCCCGCCCCATGAAGGGATGAAAACAGTTCCGCCCCAGCAGGTCGGCGGCGGCCAGGGAGGTCAGGATGCGGTAGTCGCCGATTTCACACTCGGCGGCCACCTGCTCCACCAACTCCCGGGCCATGATCAGGATTTCTCCGCCGGTTTCCACGGCGGCATATTCAATATCCGGGTGCAGGGCCACGGCCACGTTGGCGGGCAGGGTCCAGGGAGTGGTGGTCCAGATCACCAAATGAATGCTGGGCGAGTCCGCCAGAGCCGGATAACGTTCCGCCAGCTCGGCGATCGCCGCCGGGCTCAGGGGAAACTTGACGTAGATCGACGGCGAGGCATGATCGGCGTATTCCACCTCGGCCTCGGCCAGGGCGGTATTGCAGGAGGCGCACCAGTGCACGGGCTTGCGGCTGCGACTGACCAGGCCCTTGAGCAAAAAATTGTTGAACTCGCGGGCGATGGCCGCCTCGTAGCGATAATCGATGGTCAGATAGGGCTGCTCCCAGTCACCCAGTACCCCAAGACGCCGGAATTCCTCGCTCTGGACGGCGATCCACCGGTCAGCGTAACGGCGGCAGGCCTCGCGAAAGGTCAGCTTGTCGATTCCGGCCTTCCTGTCGCCCAACTCCTTGTCCACGTTGAGCTCAATGGGCAGGCCGTGGCAGTCCCAGCCCGGCACGTAAGGGCAATGGTAACCCGCCATCCGCTTGGACTTGAGAATGATGTCCTTGAGTATCTTGTTCAAGGCATGGCCCATGTGGAGATGACCGTTGGCGTAGGGAGGGCCGTCATGCAGGACATAAAGAGGCCGGTCGGCGGTGGCCCGGCAGAGCTGGTCGTAGAGCCCCTGCTCATCCCACTTTTTGAGCATCTCCGGCTCCCGCTTGGCGAGATTGGCCTTCATGGGAAATTCGGTCTGCGGCAGGTTGAGGGTAAAGCGGTAATCCATATTTTATTGCCCTGATTAAACGGTTATCTTTGCAGCTCAATACGGCTGAATGGCAAGCCCGACGTTGAAACCGGCAACATACAGCTTTGCAATAAATTTTGCCAAATAAGCATGATCCATTTGAAAGAATCGGTTAAAATACCAGTTTGACTTCAGTTTGCAAGGGAAAGAAAGCCCGGGAACCCTCGGCTTGCCAGGTATATTGCAGTCGCCGCTGGCGGTGATGACTTCTGATCGCTTAGGCGCAGTTTATAGGCGCAGTCAAATTGTTTTTTGCGTGCCGATCGCAAGGCTGGCAAGTTTTACAACCTTAGTTCAAAATGCTAGCACCACGGAGATAAAAAATGCCTAAAATAATCGCCATGGCCGGCAAGGGCGGGGTCGGCAAAACCACGGTCACCGCCCTGCTACTCAACCACCTGATGGCGGCGCAAAAGACCCCGGTACTGGCGGTGGACGCCGACGCCAACGCCAACCTCAACGAACTGCTGGGCCTGGATGTAGGCCTGACCATTGGCCAGGTCAGAAAGGAGCTCAAAGGTGACCTGCCGCCGAACATCACCCGTGACCAGTATATGGAGATGAAGGTCCACCAGGCCTTGGTGGAAGCCAGGGGCTTTGACCTGCTGAGCATGGGGCAGCCCGACGGTCCGGGCTGTTACTGCTCGGCCAACCAGTTTCTGGCCATGTCCATGGACCACCTGGCCGGCAACTACCAGTATATCCTGGTGGATAACGAAGCGGGAATGGAGCACCTGAGCCGGATGAACCTGCGGGTCATCGATATGCTGCTGGTGGTATCCGATCCCTCGTCCCGGGGTATCATGACCGCCCAGCGGATAGCCGGCCTTACCGAGCCTCTGGGGATCAGCCCCGACAAAAAATACCTGCTGATCAACCGGGCCCCGGATAACCCGGAGCCGGCGCTTAAGGCCAAAATCGAGGAGGCCACCGGCAACAGCGACATGGAACTGGCCGGCCTGCTGCCCCAAAGCGAAAGTCTGGCCACCTGGGAACTGGCCGGCCGCTCCTATCTGGAGCTGACGGACACGGAACCGGCCATGAAGGCCGCCCGGGAAATATTTACCCGGATTCTGCCCTGACATGCGCCCGGTGATTCGCAAGCGATCACGGGACGCCACCGAAAGCGGCGATCGTGCCGGCTCACATATCGGGCCGGCCCACCCTAATTGTGTACGTATCGGCTCCTCGCTTGCCGCAGCCTGTGATACCCCGTGACCACTTAATATACCGCTTACACCATGATGAACCATGTGTTCACTTACAGCGATACCGACCCCTTTTTTCCCGGGTGATCGCAATTTCATGCCGTATCACCACCATGATACGAATGAATTTGGGTGTGTTTTTTAAATTTTTCGATTATCTTCAGGACCCATGGACACACAGGATCAAAGCGCCACCACCCCCATGGTGG
>PWOG01000187.1 GCA_003557565.1 Desulfobulbaceae bacterium | reverse complement strand
GGACCAGGGCGCAGCCGCAGGTGCCCTGGTTTGCTTCCAGCCGATCGATGGCCGCCGGCCCCGCCCCGGCGGCCAGCAGGGCGATCCGGTAAGAGTCGTAACTCAAGCGGTTGTCGGGATGGTCCAGGTAACCGTGCTCGGCCAGGGCCGCCTCCTCCAGGCGCAGCAGATAATTTTCACTGTGGATGGTGGTCAGTTCCGCACGGGTGGCGGGACGGGGCGAAATGGAAGTGATGGCCCCGGCGGGAATTTGGTGGCCGGGGAAACCCGCCGCCCAATGCTGGTATACGGCCTGCAGCCGCCTGGGACTTTCCGGGTGATCCGGCCCGGTGTCGTGGCGGAGAAATTCTTCGTCGCTGACCAGCAGCAATTTGGGTTGGGCGGGGAGCATATTTATGGTGTAGCTTTTTCCCCCCCGAAAAGTCAAGGCGAGGCTGACCGACGCTGGTGGCCGGCTGTCACATTGTTAAAGCCCGGGGCCGGCCCGGTCGGCGACAACGGGCTTGCATCCGGGAGCGGAAAAGGTCATGATTACCAGCAAAAAATTAACTGAAATGGTGTAACCAATCACAGGGTCTGTCCGGTAAGCGGTCACGGGGTGCCGCAGATTGCGGCGATCGGGATGGCGATGCCTGCATCAGTACGTGAGCCGTCTCAATCGCTGGAAGATGCGGTGCCCCGTGATCGCGTACGAAATGGTGATCTTAAGACGACAGGTGGAGCAATGAATTTTTTTACCGCCGATGATGAGCAGTTGGATGAGCAGCTGCAGAAACTAAAGCAGGTCGTGGAAGACAAGGAGCAGCGCTATCTGTTTGCCGGGGCCGCCCTGAGCCGTGATGGAGTGCGGCGCCACGGCGAGCAGCGGGACGATCATCGCCTGCCATTTGCCGCCGATACCGATCGGATTCTTCACTCCCGGTCCTACACCCGCTATATCGACAAGACCCAGGTTTTTTACATGGTCCGTAACGACCATATCACCCACCGGGTCCTCCATGTCCAGCTGGTTTCCCGGATAGCCCGGACCATTGGCCGTTTTCTGGGCCTCAACGAAGACCTTATCGAGGCCATTGCCCTGGGTCATGATATCGGGCATCCACCTTTCGGGCATGACGGCGAGAGGTTGCTGGATGAGCTGTGCCGGACGCATGGCCTGCCTTCATTTCAGCATAACCTGCAAAGTGTGGTTTTTCTGGAAAATATCGAAAAGCAGGGCAGGGGGTTGAACTTGAGCTTGCAGGCCCTGGACGGGATCATGTGTCATGACGGCGAGATTCACCAGCACCGGTTGCAGCCTCGCCGGGGTAAAAGCTTTGCCGATTTTGACCGGGAGTTTGCCGCCAAACAGGAGGATCCTGATCTGGAGCTGCTGCCCATGACCCTTGAGGGCTGCGTGGTGCGCCTGGCCGATACCATCGCCTACATCGGCCGGGACATCGAAGATGCCATCGAACTGGGCATGATCCGCCGGGAAGATATCCCCTCCGCCTGCACCGAGGTGCTGGGCAGCACCAACGGCTCCATCGTCTACCGCCTGGTCACGGACCTGATCGCAGGCGGCATCAGCGAGGACAGAATCGCCTTTTCTCCGCCGGTGGGACGGGCCCTGCAGCAGTTGAAGCAGTTCAACTATCACCGGATCTATCTCAATCCCTGGATCAAACAGGATATTGACCTGATCGGCCACTGTTACCGGACCATGTTCGCCCGATATCTTGACGATCTGGCCCAGGGGCGGCGTGATTCCCCGGTTTTCCGTGAGTTTCTCGATCCCCTGGCGCCCCGGTATCGGGAGTTGACCCCTGATCCCGCCGTGGTCCGGGATTTTATCGCCGGGATGACCGATGCTTATTTTCTTCGGCAGGCCGCCGCCTGTGGTTGCCCCCTGCCGGAGAAACGGTAACCCAAGCAGCCGCATCGCACCTTCGGTCTATCAGCCAGGCTTGAATACCCCGTGTACGCGGCGCCTGGCTGATCGCCCGAATCTGCGGCCCGGCTGCTTGGGTTACGGCCCGTCAGATCAACAGGCTACCGACCCTGATGAACGGTTACGAGAAACGCCATGGCACGGGACAGTGAAGACGGAAGGTGAGGTAAGGCTGAACCCTCCTGCCCGGGGTGGCTGATGGTGGCGGGCAGGAGGGTCGGTTGAGCCTGGTCGGTGTATTAAAAAGGACAACGATGCCGACCGGCAATGTGTGGCAGCTTATTGGGGGTTAAACAAAGGCGATGTCCACCGACGGCCGCAGCCTGGCGCAGGCGGCCAGGGCCTGGTGAATCTTGTGATTTTTGAAGGACTCCAGCAGGTCCTGGTTCGCCGGCTTGTCGGCATCGTAGTCGGTCATGGCCTGCTGGCTTAAGTTGTAATCAAAGCGCGGGGCCCATTTGCGGGAACCCAGGCGGGCGGTGGTGGAGCAGTTGTCCACCATGAAGGCCACTCCCTTGTGGTGCATGTAGGGGTTCAGGGAATCCACCGCCTCGATCACCGACTCGTTGGCCACCTCGCTTAAGCAGTGCCCCTTTTCCATGAGCAGGTCGATCTGGGCCATCATGGTGGCGCAGTAGACCCCGGCGGTGAAAGGGTGGATGGCGATATCGCCACTTCTCGCCGCCCGTACCTTTTCCCCCACCTGCCACATCCGGGTGCCGTCGATGGTGCCCATGGGGAAGCGCTGGTGGCGTTGGCCGGCCATGATCACGCTGCGGATTTCGTTGCAGCTGGACACCTCATCGTAAATCTCCAGGAGAATATCAAAGGCCGGCTGGTAGGAGTGCGAATAGGCGCGCTCGAAAATTTCCCGGTCGGAGCCGCTTAATTGCTCGTAAACGGCGAGGATACCCTGGTAAGAGATGGTCTTGCTGATGGGGCCGGTGATGGTTTCCACCGAATCGATGAAGGCCTGGCTCTCTTCCCGGCCCTCTTCCATGACGTAGCGGCGGTAGAGCATCTCCACAATGCCGTGGACCGCGCCCAAGAGGATACCGCGTTCGCCGAAGATGTCGCTGCGGAACTCATGGCCCAGGGTGGTTTTGAAGATGTAGGGGGCTCCCACGGCCACGGCCCAGCCCAGGGCCTGGTCGGTGGCCTTGCCGTCGATATCCTGTTCCACCGCGAAGCTGCAGTTGATCCCGGCCCCGTTGACCTCCTTGCCCTGGACGTAAAGGCGGCGCACCGACGGCCCCATGCCCTTGGGGCAAACCCCGATGACATTGATGTTGTCGGGGAAAGACTGGCCGATGCTCTCCAGGTAGCCCAGCAGAAAACCGTGGGACAGCCCCAGGGTGGCGCCGGGTTTAAGGTTGTCGAAAACCTTCTGGTAATGTTCGGCCTGGGCGGCATCGGAGATCAGCAGCAGCACCATTTCCGATTCCCCGATCACCTGGTACATCTCCCCCAGAGTGCCCGCTTCTTCGGTGAAACCGGCCTGGCGGGCGGCGTCCATGGAAGAACTGCCCGGGCGCAGCCCGATTTTTACCCGAATGTCGGTGTCGGCCAGGGAGTCGCGCAGGTTCTGGGCCTGGGCCGGTCCCTGGGAGCCCCAGCCGATGACCCCGATCTGTTTGATACCGGCAAAGGCCTGGGGAAGCAGGGAAAACTTGTCGCGGCCGCCGCGGACGATCATCTCTTCGGTATCGGCCAGTTTAAGGGCTTCGGTGCTGAAAACACTGGACTTAAAGGTAAGGTCCATGGTGGTATTCCTCCGTGCTGATGGATCTCTGGAGGCGGCTTTCGACCGACTCCCGGATTGATGGTTAATCCTTCCTTATAACCGAAAGCGTGGGGCTAGTAAATGATAAATAAAAGAGTATAATCACCAGCCCAAAAAGCAAAAACCGCCGGCCAGCCGACCCGGTTATAGGCATGGTCGGTGGGCTCAAACAGGGATGGACAGTAATAGTAACCAATCATGGGATCTGTCCCGTAAGCGGTCACGGGGTGGGCGCAGGTTGCGGTGGGTCCCGGTGGCGCAACGTACATTAAATACATGAGCCGTCGGGGATCGGGTAAGATGCGGCGCCCCATGACCGTTTATAATATTATTGCATGACCTGACGAGTGGGATATGTTATGCACAGAGCTGGGTTGTCGACCTGTAATCAAGATAAATTGAAATAATATGAAAACCCGAGTACCCAATTTTGAACGGGGGCGTCTGCTGGTGATTGGGGATCTTATCCTTGATCGTTACCTGCACGGCGCCACCCGTCGTATATCTCCGGAAGCACCTGTACCGGTGGTGCATGTCGAGCAGGCCGAGGAGCACCGCGCCGGCGGCGCGGGCAATGTGGCCCTCAATATAGCGGCCCTGGGCGGTGGCGTGACCCTGCTGGGCCTGACTGGCGCCGATGCCGAAGGGGAGGCCATCAGAACCATCCTTGGCGCCAGTCAGGTCCGGTGCGATTTTGACTGCCTTGAAGACCGGCGTACCATCAACAAACTGCGAATCTTAAGCCGCCATCAGCAACTGTTGCGGGTGGACTGGGAAACCCCTTTCAGCGAGGCCGACGGCCAATCGTTGCCCCAAAGTTTCCGTGACCGGCTCCCCGCTGTGGATGTGGCGATTCTTTCCGATTACGGCAAGGGAACCCTGCGCGCCAGCCGCGAACTGGTGGCGTCGGCCCGGGCTGCGGAAGTACCCGTACTGGTGGACCCCAAAAGTCTTGATTTTGGCATCTACCGTGGGGCCACCCTGCTTACTCCCAATCTCGGAGAGTTTGAAGCGGT